>CAVAWS010000085.1:0-6550 GCA_963592455.1 Paratractidigestivibacter sp.
CCTTTCGTGCGGGTCGGAACTTACCCGACAAGGAATTTCGCTACCTTAGGACCGTTATAGTTACGGCCGCCGTTCACTGGGGCTTCAATTCAGAGCTTCGTATCATAGCAAAAGCCATACTAACCCTTCCTCTTAACCTTCCAGCACTGGGCAGGTGTCACCCCCTATACATCATCTTACGATTTAGCAGAGAGCTGTGTTTTTGGTAAACAGTTGCCTGGGACTATTCACTGCGGGTTACATAAGTAACCTCCCCTTCTCCCGAAGTTACGGGGTCATTTTGCCGAGTTCCTTAGCCATAGTTCTCTCGCTCACCTTAGAATACTCTTCTTGCCCACCTGTGGCGGTTCTGGGTACAGGCACCTATATAATTAGCCCTAGAAGCTTTTCTTGGAAGCATGGCGTCACAAGATTTAGAGAACCGAAGTTCTTGTCACCATAACGCTTCAGTCTTATAGTGTAGCGGATTTACCTACTCACAAACCTTTGCGCTTAGACCAGAATCCAATAACTGGCTCTTGTTAGCCTTCTCCGTCACTCCATCAGTTATATAGGTGGTACAGGAATATCAACCTGTTGTCCATCGACTACGCTTTTCAGCCTCGCCTTAGGTCCTGACTTACTCTGGGAGGACGAACCTTCCCCAGAAAACCTTAGACAATCGGTGGTGAGGATTCTCACCTCACTTGCGCTACTCACACCGGCATACTCACTTCCAAGCGCTCCAGCAGTCCTCACGGTCTACCTTCAGCGCACTTGGAACGCTCCCCTACCATTCAAAAGAATTCACAGTTTCGGTATTATGCTTAGCCCCGGTACATCTTCGGCGCAGTGTCACTCGACTAGTGAGCTATTACGCACTCTTTAAAGGATGGCTGCTTCTAAGCCAACCTCCTAGCTGTTTTGACAACTCCACATCCTTTCCCACTTAGCATAAATTTTGGGACCTTAACTGGTGATCTGGATTGTTTTCCTCTCGCATATGGACGTTATCACCCATAAACTGACTGCTATAAATACTACACTGGCATTCGGAGTTTGATTGAAATCGGTACAGCGAGATGCCGCCCTCATCCATTCAGTGCTCTACCTCCAGCAAGCTTCATTATAACGCTAGGCCTAAACCTATTTCGGGGAGAACCAGCTATCTCCAAGCTCGATTGGAATTTCTCCGCTAACCACAAGTCATCAGAGCACGTTTCCGGGTACACCTGTTCGGTCCTCCAGTAAGTATCACCTTACCTTCAACCTGCTCATGGCTAGATCGCTTGGTTTCGGGTCTATTGCATCATACTAAAGCGCCCTATTAAGACTCGCTTTCGCTTCGGCTCCGTGTGTTCCACTTAACCTTGCATAATACAATAACTCGCCGGTTCATTCTGCAAAAGGCACGCCATCATCCATTAACGGACTTTGACTTTTTGTAAGCATATAGTTTCATTTTCTATTTCACTCCCCTCCCGGGGTTCTTTTCAGCTTTCCCTCACGGTACTTGTTCACTATCGGTCAATAGAGAGTATTTAGCCTTACGGGATGGTCCCCGTTGATTCCGACAAGGTTTCACGTGCCCCGCCGTACTCAGGATACCCTAAAGAGTCTATATCATTTCACTTACAGGACTATCACCTTATACTGTTTAACTTTCCAGATAATTCAGCTATGATATAGTTTTGTAACTCCGTATATAAGGTCCTACAACCCCAGTCCAAAGACTGGTTTGGGCTCTTTCCTTTTCGCTCGCCACTACTAAGGAAATCGATTTTTCTTTCTTTTCCTCCTGGTACTAAGATGTTTCAGTTCCCAGGGTTACTCTCACTATAACTATGTATTCATTATAGGATACTTGCGCATTACCACAAGTGTGTTGCCACATTCGGAAATCTCCGGATCAAAGTTTACTTACAACTCCCCGAAGCATATCGTAGTTAGTCACGTCCTTCATCAGCTTCTATTGCCTAGCAATCCACTATACGCCCTTATTAGTTTAACCACCATTATTTCTAATTTGATGAGATCTTTCGAGAGATCTTAATGTCATATTTCGTTGGTGAAATATGACTACCATATTATCAAGTTTTCAAAGAACTATTTTTCTTGAGAGAAATAATCTCTCAAAACTAAGCAAAACATTTTAATTTGAATAGCTAACCTTAATTATCGTTTATTAATCTTTCTCCATAGAAAGGAGGTGATCCATCCCCACCTTCCGGTAGTGATACCTTGTTACGACTTCACCTCAATCGCCTGTCCTACCTTAATCGGCCCCCTCCCGAAGGTTAGGCTACCGTTATCAGGTATTACAAACTCTCGTGGCGTGACGGGCGGTGTGTACAACACCCGGGAACGTATTCACCCCGGCATTCTGATCCGGGATTACTAGCGATTCTAGCTTCATGAAGTCGAGTTGCAGACTTCAATCCGAACTGGGACTGGCTTTGGAGATTAGCTCCACCTCACGGTATTGCGACTCATTATACCAGCCATTATAGCACGCCTGTAGCCCTAGACGTAAGGGGCATGATGATTTGACGTCATCCCCACCTTCCTCCGGTTTGTCACCGGCAGTCTCCTTAGGGTTCTCAACTTAATGTTAGCAACTAAGGACAAGGGTTGCGCTCGTTATCGGACTTAACCGAACATCTCACGACACGAGCTGACGACAACCATGCACCACCTGTCACCATTGTCCCCGAAGGGAAAATTCTGTTTCCAGAACGGTCAACGGGATGTCAAGTCTAGGTAAGGTTCTTCGCGTATCTTCGAATTAAACAGCATGCTCCACCGCTTGTGCGGGTGCCCGTCAATTCCTTTGAGTTTCAGCCTTGCGACCGTACTACTCAGGCGGAGTACTTAATATGTTAACTTCAGCACTGGGAAACCCCAACACTTAGTACTCATCGTTTACGGCGTGGACTACTAGGGTATCTAATCCTATTTGCTCCCCACGCTTTCGTGCCTCAGCGTCAGTTATGGCCCAGCAAACCGCCTTCGCCACTGGTGTTCCTTCTAATATCTACGCATTCCACCGCTACACTAGAAATTCCGTTTGCCTCTTCCATACTCAAGCAAGTCAGTTTATGAAACGAACTGGAGTTAAGCCCCAGGCTTTAATTTCATACTTAACAAGCCGCCTACGCACCCTTTACGCCCAATAAATCCGGATAACGCTCGCTCCCTACGTATTACCGCGGCTGCTGGCACGTAGTTAGCCGGAGCTTTCTGGCATGGTACCGTCACTCCAAACTCATTTCCTAGTCTGGTCGTTCTTCCCATACAACAGAGTTTTACAATCCAAAGACCTTCATCACTCACGCGGCATTGCTCGTTCAGGGTTTCCCCCATTGACGAATATTCCTAACTGCTGTCTCCCGTAGGAGTTTGGGCCGTGTCTCAGTCCCAATGTGGCCGATCAACCTCTCAGTCCGGCTATGCATCGTCGCCTTGGTAAGCCATTACCTCACCAACTAGCTAATACACCGCAGGCCCATCTAAAGGCGATGCTGTAAAGCACCTTTTAATACAGAAACGAAACTGTATATCATCCGGTATTAGCTGTCGTTTCCAACAGTTGTCCCAGACCCAAAGGTAGGTCACCCACGTGTTACTCACCCGTCCGCCACTAAGTGGGGATCCAAATCCGAAATCGTGCAAGCACTCAATCTTCAATGGGCCACTTCGTTCGACTTGCATGTCTTAGGCATGCCGCCAGCGTTCATCCTGAGCCAGGATCAAACTCTCAAAAATATATATTTATTTTTTTAGTTCGTTTTTACCTAGCTACTCAAATAATCTTGACGTTTTGCTCAGTTTTCAAAGATCATTTCTTCCTTTATATTTAAAGGATTTTTTTACACTTTTTTGTCAAGTGCATATCAAATATACCACATTGAATCGAAAGTGTCAACAACTTTTTTTAATTTTTTTTAATTTTTTTTATTTTTTTAAAAAATTGTTGAATAATGTTATTTTTCAAAGAAAAAGCACATTATTGTTGCCTTCAAAAATAAAGAATTTTTTGCACTTTTTTGTCAAGTGCTTTATTAATTTAACACAATAAAAAAGGTATGTCAACACTTTTTTTAAATTTTACACATCTTTTTACATTTTATTATATTACTTTCTTTTTTTATTATTACTGTTATCTGAAGATACGTCATTTTTTGATAACAGATTCATATATATACTATAATATTTATCTACTACAGACTTATTAAATGGACCTTTCTTATCCTCATAATCTTTAATTAGCACATTTAGCTCATTTTTTACTATCATATCTATTTCTTTTGGATAATTCATTTTTTTCTTATGGTATTCATATTCAGATTCATCTAAAATTTTATATGTGCCATCAGGAAAACATCTTAAGTCTAAATCATAATCTATGTATTTGATAACATTCCCCTCAATAATTGTTGGGCTTGCTATATTACAATAATAGTATATTCCTGTTTTTTTAAATTGTGTTATTATATTAAACCATTTCTTTTTATAATAAAAAATTATTGCTGGTTCTTTTGTATACCATGTTCTACCATCTATTTCTGTTACTTTGACTTTATAATTTCCAAATACTAAGTAATCATGCTTTATATCTAACAACATTGATTTTTCATATGATGTATAAACAGTACCATCATGTTTATAACAATGAACTATAAATTCATCACCTATTTTCAACTTTTTCATATCTACCTCTTTACTATACAATTAATTTATTAACATAACATAAAAATAAACTTTTAATATTAGTATAAATAAATCTTTCATTATACATTATACTTTTTTTATGAAAAAAAGAAAAGTTTTAGCAAACTTCTCTTTATATAATCTTTATTTTATTATTTTTTTATTATGTTTTTGTTGATTTATCTTCAAGATATACTTTAAAACTACTTTTTAGAAATTATATCAAGTGTTTTTTGTAATTGATTATCATTATCATCGGACGGATTTTTAGAATATTCATCTGATAATTCTACTTTTACATCTGGTGTTACGCCTTTTTCATTGATCCAGTTTCCTTTTGGAGATAACCATTTTTGAATTGTATACTTAAACATTCCACCATTAGATAATTCTTTTGTAGTTTGAACAGTACCTTTTCCATATGAATTTGTTCCAATTATAGTAGCTCCATAAGATTCTTGCATTGCAATAGCTAAAATTTCAGATGCAGATGCACTAGAACCGTCTATTATTACTGCTATTGGATAATTTCTTGAAACTGAGGATGTTGATTGATAGCTTTTTGTTGATGTTCTATCTGAAATTTGATACATTGGTTTACCCTCAGGTAATAAAATGTTTAAAATACTAGTAACTGAGTGTAAATAACCACCTGTATTTGATCTTACATCTATTATTAAACTGTCAATACCTTTTTCTTCCAATTCCTCTAGAGATTCTTTAAATTGACTATAAGTATTATCTGCAAAAGTATTTATTATTATATATCCTACCTTTTTATTATTCTTATCAAATGATTTTGATTCAACAGAGTTAATTTCAACAACTCTTTTTTCTATTTCAACAGTACTTGTACTTCCATCACGTTCTATTTTTATTTTCGCTTTAGCATTTTGATCATTTCTTATCATTAAAGAAACGTCATTTGTTGTTTTACCACTAGTTGATTTTCCATCAACCTCAAGTATTTTATCTCCATACTTTAACCCAGCTTCTTCTGCTGGTGAACCTTTAAATACTGAGTACACTATTATGTTATTATCTTTATCAATAGTTATTTCAGCACCTATTCCTTTATAAGAGCCACTCATTTCGGTATTAAACTCATCTGTTTCTTCTTTTGTAAAATAACTAGTATGAGGATCATTTAAAGATTTTAACATTCCATCTATTGCACCTTCTATTAATTTAGACTTATTAGTCTTCTTATAATAAGAACTGTTAATTATATCATATACTTCTTCAAACTCTTTTAACTTAGAATCCTTTGATGAAACATTAGTTTTCTTAGTACAAACTGTTTCATTCATTATTAAGATAGTTGAAAATACACATATAGAAGCAGTTAATATCATGATAATTAATACTTCAAATATTTTTAGATTACTATTCTTCTTTAAAAATTTACTAAGTTTTTCGTTTTTTTCATAATCTTTTTTATCATTTAAATCCAAATCATAATCTACATCATCATTTTCATCGAAACTTTGGTATTCTTCTGCTGTAATGTCTTTAGTATTTTCTTTTCTACTAACTTTTTTAGGCTTTTTATCTTTTTTCTTGCCACTTTTATCATTTTCTTTTGTTTCAGAAGAGATAGAACTTACACCATTTGAATTTTTGTCTTCTTTTTTTAATTTATTTTCTTCTTCATTCTTAATTTTATCTTTTTTATTTGTTAATTCATTCTTTTTCATATGAACCTCCAATATTATATACTATTTAATTATATCACTTTTATATCAAATGTTCATTAAAAAATAAAATAATATTTATTTCGCATTAATTTTAATTTGAAAGTTCGTTTTAATAAAATAATGAAGTTAAATTTTAAAATTTATGAATAATATTTATTTTAAAG
>CAVAWS010000085.1:6609-11828 GCA_963592455.1 Paratractidigestivibacter sp.
AGTTATAATAACAAGACAAATAATTAATAATATTAAAAAAGACTAGTAATTATATTTTATTAATTAATAGCCTTTTTAATTATTGTTTATACATAATTAATTTATTGTAATGTATTTAATATTTCATCTTCATCAGTTATAAAGTTTGTTATAATTTTATTTTCTATTACTATTAAAGTTTGTTTTTTTATTTTTAAATCAGACGATGTTGTTGCGTTTTTGTTTTCTGTATCAGATAATACAGCCTTATTCATAGCTTCATCAGTATTTACTTTATAAAGTTTAGTAACATCACTTTTTGAATCATAAGTATTAATTGTTGTTGATAAACTTTCCTTTATATCTTTATTAGAAAAGAATAACACCATGTATTTATCTTCACTTTGACTAAAGGTTTTTGATAAAGCAATCATATTACTATATGATGGATCGTTTGTTGATGCTTGATCTGATCCAGTATACTTTTTGTGTCCGATTTGACCAGTATTATATGCTGATATAAAATATACAACACCTAACACTATTATAACTGTAAAGAAAATTATTATTGCACTTTTTATTTCACTTTTCATTTTCAATCACCTATGATTATTGTATCATAAATTTTGGTGATTTACTATTATTATTTAGAAAGTGGCATAGAAGAAACTGATCTAGCTACCTGAAGTAACTCAGACTTTGATAAATCACTAGATACTAGGTAGTATTCAACGTTATCGCTTATCCAGCTTACGGAACTATCTGATGTAAATGCAAGACCATCCATGAATAAATCAATATCGCCGCTTGTTGGAATAACTTCCATCTCTTCTTCCTTTGCAATTGTTTGTTCAACTAGCATAAAAGGATTATCGCCAGAGAAAGTTAAAATAATTCTTGAACCATTATTTTCTAAGTCAACAACGTTTTCCTTATCTAGATATGTGTTTTGTGGAAGATACATTGGATATATAGCTTCACTTAAAGTTTGTTTTACTTCACTATCATCATCTGTTTTAGAAACTTCCATGTTTTTTTCTAAAGAAAAATAATTTTTACCAAACTTAGCCTTCATATCAATATTTTTATACACAACTTTTATTTGAGCATTTAAATTATCGTCTAAAACTGTTACACTTTTAATGTTATAATCCTTATCTATAATAACTTCTTGATGCGTCAAACTTGGATTATTTTTATAATTTACCTTACTTGTTAATACATACCCTGATTTTTGTTTTTTCATTTTTAAGTTTTTATCGCTTTTTAAATCAGATATTACTGATTGTAATAAATAACCTTGAGAGTTATCATATGGCCAATTACTTTGAAACTTAAAACTCTTATTTAAAGATGGAGATAAAACATAAACACCATTCTTATTTTTAAGAATTATTTGTTCATGATTATTAGTTTTATTCATTAATAAAACTCTATAATTGTCTTTTTTCTTATATGAAACAACAACATCATACTTATAAGAATCATCATTGTTTATTAGTTCTAAATTAGCCTCCACTTGATATCCATCACAATTAGTTATTTTTTTATTTATTTTTTTTACAACTGTTTCCTTAGAAACCTTACCACATCCAGTTAGTAAAAAACATGCTGCAATAACTAAGAAAGCAGCCCAAATTTTTTTCATTAAATCACCTCATCTTACCTTTTCATTTAATTATATGGATATATTTTTTGAATATTCACGTATAAAAAAATTTTTTTTGATTACTATATTATTAGAAAAAGGAGGAAATAAAATGAAAACAATACAGATTATTGCTCTTACAGTAATGATAATTGGAGCATTAAACTGGGGACTAGTTGGAATATTTGACTTTGATCTTGTTGCAACTATCTTTGGTGGTGCAAGTGCAATTGGTTCTAAATTAATATATATACTTGTGGGTTTAAGTGGATTAGTAAGTATTAAAACACTAATTGATTTTACTAGTGATGAAAAATAAAAAAGTTTTCTTATTTTAGAAAACTTTTTTTAATACTCTACATTAATTAATGTAAGCCCACATGCTGGAGCTGTTATTCCTATTTTTTTTCTATCTTTTTGTTCTATTAGCTTTGCAACATTTTCTGGTGATTCCTTTTTTTCTCCTACTTTTATTAATAGACCTACCATGTTTCTTACTTGGTATTTTAAAAATCCACTACCAGTAAAAGAAATTGTTAGAACGTCTCCTGATAAGTTAAAGTCTATTTTGTAAATTTCTCTTACCTTATCACTTCTTCTATCTTCCCCACATGCAAAAGTTGTAAAATCATGTTTACCTAACATGTGTTTTGATGCCTCTTTCATTAAATCAACGTCAAGTTTCTTACAATATTGAAACGCTTGGCATCGTTTCATAGGATTATAAGTTCCCATATTTATAAAGTAGCTATACGTTTTTCTCTTTGCACTGTATCTAGCATGAAAATCATCATCAACTTTGCTAACTTCGTTTATATAAATATCATCTGGTAAGTAGCTATTTAATGCACCCTTTAGTTTAAAACAAGATATATCCTTATTAAAATCAAAATGTGCAATTTGATGTAATGCATTTACACCTCTATCCGTTCTACCTGATGATGATATTGTAACAGGACTATCATTAATACTTGATAATACTCTTTCTATTTCCCCTTGAATTGTTCTTTTATTAGGTTGTTTTTGATATCCAAAAAACAAACTACCATCATATGAAAAATCTATTTTATATCTCATTTAACATACCATCCTAGCCATATTATAACATAAAGAAGTACAAATTCTAACACAATTAGAATTTTATCAAAAGAAGTAGTTTTATTCTCATGATAATTGGTTCTCTTCTTACTATAACCATAAAATCTAAGTTTCATAGCAGCTTGCATTCTTCTTGATAGCTTATAAGAAAGCGTTATAACAGGTATAATCATACTTCTTAATGCTTTTGTATGATTATGATAAGAAACTCCTCTATATGCCATCGATTTTCTTATTGTACTAGCTTGCATAAACAAAGTAGACACAAACTTTATATCCATAGCAATCCTAAGTGCTATCTTTGAAACAGGTATATTTATCTTCTTTAATTTAGAAAATAAACATTCTATACCCCATGCAATTTCACTTAATGACGTAGTAAAGGTAAGAAATAAAAGAATAATTATTATTAAAAATACTTTATAAGTGGTAAATACACTAAATAATATATCTAATGAAAAGATAAATGAAATAATAAAAGCTATTACATAAACTATCCATACTCTAAAAGCATTATAAATATAAGCCAATAAATTTATTTTAGTTTTGTATAAAACATATAAAGTTAATAAAGATATTAAAATTGTACTATACATATCTCTTAATAATATAAGTAGTAATATGTATATAATAATAAATAATACTTTATTCTTAGAATTCATATTATGAACTTTTGAATTACCTGTTACATAATTAAAAAATGGATATTTATCTCTCATTTGGACCACCACCTTTACTTATGTCTGCTATTTTTCTTATTAAAGCATTCATATTAGGAATATAGCCCATATCAAGACCGTACTTATCATATATCTTCTTTTCAAATCTAACTATGTTTGGTATTGGAGCATTATGTTTGTTTAAATATTCTACATTAGAAAAAACATTAACCTTATTACCTTCAGATATAATTTTACCCTTGTCTAATACAACGATATTATCAACAATCTCATATAACATGTCAACATCATGAGTAACTATTACGATTGTCTTATTATATCTTACCTTAAGATTTTTAAGAAGTCTCATAAGTCTTTTTTTGCTCTTATCATCAAGACCAATTGTTGGCTCATCTAGTATTAAAACCTTTGGATTTGAAATTAGAACGGATGCTATTGCAACTCTTCTTTTTTCTCCGCCATTTAAACTAAATGGATTTCTTGATATATAAGATTCATCAAGACCAACTATTTTTAAAATATCTATTACCTTTTTTCTTATGCTAGCATTCTTTGTTTTAAATATTTTTTCAGCAAAAGCTACTTCTTCTCCAACCGTGTTACAAAAAAACTGCTTTTCTGGAAATTGATAAACCAATCCTACATCATATCTAAATTTGTTAAAATTAAAACTACCATCTTCATTTGATAAATCATATTTTCCTATTAGTACTTTTCCACTTGTAGGCTTCATTATTCCGTTCATTAGTTCAAGCATAGTTGATTTCCCACTACCTATTGGACCTATTATGCCATGTATTAAATTACTATCTAGGCAAACAGAAACATTATCAACCGCATTATTTATACCATCATAAGAATAACTTACATTTCTAAAAATTACTTCCATAATTTAGACACCACCTTATCCATATCTAAATTAATCTCATCAAGAATGTTATACACCCTTAATTTTTGCGATAATTCAACCATAAATGGAACTTCAAGACCAATTTTTCTCATAACAAATTCCTCATTAAATACAGAAGGATATACTCCATCAACGATTATCTTTCCTTTATTTAACACAACAAGTCTATCAGAGTATATAGCTTCTTCTAGATTATGAGTAAAAGATACTATAGTAACAATCTTTTTTTTATTATATTCTTTTATTATATCTAAAAGTCTTTTTCTTTCATTAACATCAACCATCATAAAAGATTCATCTAAAATTAATATTCTAGGCTCTAAAACAAGTGCACAAGCAAGTGCTATTTTTTGTTTTTCACCACCTGATAAAGATCTAGGATTTTTTTTAAGAAAATCTTTTAAATTTAATAATTCAGTTACCTCTTTTATTTTTTTTCTTATAGTATTAGGTTGCATAGCCATATTTTCTAAAGAAAAAGCAAGTTCATCTTCTACTGTTTCACAAACAAAATAATTATCTGGCACATCAAATACAAACCCTATATCTTTTCTTATTTCAAGTAAATTTTTCTTATTATAAGGTTTATTAAATATAGTTATACTAGAATAATTTTTATATAATCCTGCTAATATTTTGACAAGGGTTGTTTTGCCTGCTCCATTAGGACCAGCTATGGTAGTCCAAGAACCTCTTTTTATACTTAGACTAAAGTCATCATAAATAAATTTTTCTTTATATCTAAAAGATAAATTTTTGATTTCTATAATATCCATATTCAAAACCTCCCAACATTTAAGAGATTATTATACTACAAACAAAAGAAAAAAGCCAATATAAACTTGGCTTGATTGTGTAAAATGGTTTGGGGAAAGGGTATGAAAAAAGGAAGCCCTTTGTTAAA
>CAVAWS010000086.1:0-4278 GCA_963592455.1 Paratractidigestivibacter sp.
AATAAAAAAAAAAAAGTCATATAAGGATAAAGAAAAAATAGTTACAGAGGAGAAAATAAGTGAAAAACTATATGAAAAATTAAAAAATGAAAGAATGGTAATAAACGAGGTTAATAAAACTAGGACTTGTTTTATGTATAATGACAATGTATATAAGCTAGATGAATTTGATGATGGTACTGTTATTTTAGAAGCAAGTGAAGATGCTGTTTTACCACCATTTATAAAAATTATAGAAGATGTAACAGAAGATACTAATTACAAAAATGTTAATATGAGGCAAGGAAAAAAGTATGTGTATAAAAAAATAAAATAGTTTATAAAAATGTGTAAATGATAGATAAAAACAGTTTACAATTATTGGTTAGTAATGATATATTCTTATAGAAAGAAGGTACTTTAGATGGCTAATTTTGAATTTAGATATGGTCCAATGAACTCTGGTAAGAGTATGGCAGTTTTACAGATGGCTTATAATTATGAAGAAAATAATAAAGATATCATTTTAATTAAATCAGTTACTGATACAAAAGGTGGAGATTACTTAGTATCTAGGATAGGTCCTAAAAGAAAGGTACAAATAAAATTAGATAAAAAAGAAAACTTGCTAGGTGATAAGTACTTAGATATGTTAATAAAAAAAGACGCAATATTAGTAGATGAAGCTCAGTTTTTAACAAAAGAGCAAGTAGAACAATTATGGGTTATAGCAAAAGAATATGATGTATCTGTTATATGTTTTGGTCTTAAAACTAATTTTAAGTCAGAGTTTTTTGAAGGATCTAAAAGATTATTTGAGTTATGTGACAAGTTTAAGGAGCTAGAAACAATTTGCAGTTGCGGAACAAAGGCAAGGTTTAACGCTAGAATAGTAAATAATAAGTTTATAAAAGAAGGAGAAGAATTTGTCATTGATGGTGAAGATAAAGAGGTAAAATACGTACCATTATGTTCTAAATGTTACTTAGAAAAAGTTTTTAAATCTAACCTATAATTCGACATAATTCTTAGTATAAAACACTATAATTTTATTATGGTGTTTTTTTAGAAAGGAAGAAGTTATGAGTAATAAAGAATTAATAAGTTATTTAAAAAGTTTTGTTATAAGTAAAGAAATATTTAATGTCAAAGTAAAGGAAAATAATATTAATATACTAAAAAAATATTATGATTCTATGTATAAAAAGGCTAGTATTTTAGTTATGGATGATGAATATGTTGGAAACACATTTGATAACTTAGAAAAAATTAATATTTTAATCAAAAAGAGTTAGTTAAAAACTTATAATTATAGTATAATTGTTCATGAGGTGTTAGATATGTTTGAAAATAATAAAATATTTATACTAGGTTTTGCAAGAAGTGGCTATGAAGCTGCTAAGTTTTTGATAAAAAGAGGAAATGAAGTATTAATAAATGATGGAAAAGAAGAGGAAAAGCAAGACCAAAATAAAATAGAGGAGCTAAAAAAGTTGGGTGTTAAATTTTATTTTGGATCACATCCAGATGATTTATTAGATGATAGTTATGATTATTTAATAAAAAATCCTGGTGTTCCTATTCATCATAAATATGTAGAAAAAGCAGAAAAACTTGGTATAGAAGTAATTAATGAAGTTGAAATGGCTTATAGATTATTACCAGATGATGTTACCTTAGTAGGTATTACAGGTACAAATGGTAAAACAACAACTACAACTCTTACCTATGAAATAATTAAAGAAGCTGGTATAAGATGTCATCTTGCAGGAAACATAGGATATCCTTTATGTAGCTTTTTAGATAAGTTAGAAAAAGGTGATGTAATAGTTATGGAAACATCATGTCAGCAACTAAATAACCTAAGTAAGTTTAAACCTAATATTGCAGTTATGACTAATTTATCAGAAGCACATGTGGACTTTTTTGATAATAGTTATCAAAAGTATAAAGATGTTAAAACTAAGATATTTAAAAATCAAACTAGCAGGGATGTTGCAATACTTAACTTAGAAAGTGAAGAAGTACTAGAGCAAACTAAGAATATAAAGTCTAGAAAATTATATTTTTCTAGTAAGAATAAGACTAATTGTTACTTAGAAAATGATAAAATTTATTATAATGATGAAGAAGTTTTAGATACTAATGATATGATAATTGTTGGTAATCATAATAAAGAAAATATAATGGCAGCAATATTAGTTGCAAAAGAGTTTAACATATCAAATGACGTAATAAGAAAGGTAGCATATAGCTTTAAAGGTGTAGAACATAGATTAGAGTTTTGCGGAGAAGTATCTGGTGTTAAGTTTTATAATGATACAGAAGCTACTAACATTAAATGTACTCAAATAGCTTTATCTTCGTTTAATAAACCTACTATAATAATATTAGGTGGTTTAGAAAGAGGGCAAGACTTTAATGAACTTACTCCATATATGAAAAACGTAAAAGCAGTTCTTGCAATTGGAACTTGTAGAAAAAGAGTAGAAGAATATGCAAATAGTTTAAATATACCAGTATATACTGATGAGTTTTTAAAAGATGCTTTTAAGGAAATTAAACCAATTATGAAAAGGGGAGACGTTGTTTTACTTTCTCCAGCATCAGCTTCTTGGGATCAATATAAAGAATGCGAAGTAAGAGGTAGAGAATTTAAAGACTATGTAAAAGAGTTAGAAAAATAATATTAATTACCTTTATATGTGGTTAAATGTTAATCACATATTTTTTATAAAGGAGGTTTATTACATGAAGTATAAATTAAGTGAAATATTAAGTCTATCTTTAGATGTTGGTGAAGCTATGATTAAAAGTGGAGCTGAAATATCTAGAGTAGAAGATACGGTAAGAAGAATATGCACTGGTTATAACGTTAAATACATTGAAGTATATGCAATAAATAGTTTATTGATTGCAACATTAAGAGATGATAAAACATCTGTTACAGAGTCAAGAAGGGTAACTTATATGAGTAATAACTTTTATGAGTTAGAAAGAGTAAATGAGTTATCTAGAAGTATTGTTAAAAAGAACATATCTAGAAAAGAGGTTCTTAAAAAAATAAATAAGATTAAAGTAGATAAAAACATGTTTTTAATATGTTTTGGATACATCATAGCAGCAGGATCATTTACCATATTCTTTGGAGGAAAAATACTTGATAGTTTAATATCAATGTTAATTTCAATTGTTATATTTATTCTTGATACTTATTTAAATAAGAAGAACATAAGTAAGATTATATATAATTTTTTAGCAAGTTTTATAATTGGTATAATAGCAACCTTATTTTCTAAAATATGTCAGATTAACATAGATAAAGTAATAATAGGAGATATAATGCTTTTAATACCAGGTCTTGCCATTTTTACGTCAGTATATGATATTGTTAAAGGTGATACTACATCTGGTACAAATAGATTTGTAGATGGTATATTTCTTGCATTATCAATTGCATCAGGTATTGCAATATCCCTTTTGCTTGGAGGTAAACTATGATTATAAAACTTATTTCAGCATCCATTGGAGCATTAGGATTTGGATTAGTATTTAATACAAAGAAAGATAAATTACCATTTGTGTTTTTAGGTGGTTTTATAAATATTTTATCTTATGAAGTAACATATAAATATACTAATGATATATTTTTATCGTCTACTGTTTGTGCAGCAGTTATTTACGTTTATTCTAACGTAATTGCAAGAGTTATTAAGTGTCCATCTGTAATATTTGTTTTAACAGGAATAATTCCAATAGTGCCAGGAGCTTCACTATATTACATGATGCAAAACATAGTAGTATCAAATACCTCATTAGCGATAAAATATGGTTTGCAAGCATTACATACAATACTTGGCATAGCATTTGGAATAGCACTATTTTCAATGTTTTTAAACCTATTTAGAAATACACATAATTCGTTAAAGAAGTAATATATGAGAGTATAAATAAGTCTTTATTGACTTATTTTTTAATATGAGTATAATAATGCTGTCAAAAGGGGGGAATTTTATATGATAAAATTGACTGAAGAGAAGAAAAATATAATAAGAAAATATTATATTAATCATTATTTAAATATTATAGATATAAATAAAAAAAGACCTAGTATGTATAAAGAAGAAATTGAAAATAAAATAGATAAATGTATAGCAGCATATGAACTTAGTGATAAAAATCAAAGATTTTCTGCTGTTGTAGGAAGTAGATGTATTTCTTTTTTGAAAAAGAATAATATAAAGTTAGTAAGTGTTAAAAGTTTATATGAGTTGTGCAAACAAAATCCTAATTATAAGA
>CAVAWS010000087.1:0-5877 GCA_963592455.1 Paratractidigestivibacter sp.
GAGTTAAAAAACACGTCTATGTAAATAATTAATACGTATGCTAATGAAAATAAGACATAAAATACCAGGTATTTTATAAATGAATTTATTTTTAACTTTCGAATAAAATAAGTACAAAATAAAAATATAAAAGCGTTAAACATAAAAAAAGATGTAAACGTTAAATCATAAATAAAACCAAATATAAAAGATAATATATATGCCTTTTTAATACTAATACCTGCCTTGTTAATTAATATTATGGTAGATAAAATAAATAAGGGTATAATATACTTAAATGCATATGAAAAAAAACTTGTTAGAAAGTATGAAAATAAATAAGATATTATACTTAAGATCATTTATGATACCTCAACTGATAAAATAAATAAATTATTAAAATCAACATCAGATTTTAAGTATAAGGTTTTAGTAAGGCCATAATCACTTACTTTTTCATCTTTTATTTTACCTATGTATATATTTTTATAACTTGAGTTATTATACCCTGATAAATACACTTTACTTCCTATTTTTATCTTATCTTTTGCTCTTATATTAGTTATCTTAAATAACTTCTTTTTATCATCATATGAGCTTAATATTCCATATAAATTGCTATCACTATTTTCTATTAAAACAGATACTTTAAAATTATTATTAACATTTACAAGTAAGTTAATCTCACTAACTTTCTTACCAGTCTTAGAAATAAAACCAACTAATCCAGACGAATTAATAACAGCATCACCTATGTTTATTTTATAGTCAAGGCCTTTATTTATTTCTACCCTGTCATAAAAACTATTAGATACATGATTTATCACTTTAGTTGTTACAGTACTTGGATACTCTTCTTTTATCTTAACACCTTTCTTTAGCTCATCATTTTCTTTTTCTAGATACTTTATTCTTGAATTTATAATATTATCACTTTTAACTTCTTTATATAATCTATCATCTATATAAGAACATATATATTTATTAAAGTTTTTAAATAAGTTTTCTAAAATAGTATATTTTCTATCAAGTACTAATAACGTATTTGAAAAGATAAATATAAATATACAAAGAAGCACAATATATAAGTTTTTCCTTTTCATAACTACTCCTCCAATATATCATTTTCATAAAAACTATAATAATCATCCTTACCAATTATTATATGGTCTATTATTGGTATACCCAGTAACTTACCAATTGATACCAATTTTTTAGTAATTAATATATCTTCTTTAGATGGAGATATAACACCTGATGGATGATTATGTATACAAATAATACTAGATGCACTATTTAAATAAGCTTCCTTAAATATTTCTCTTGGATGAACTATACTTCTGTTTAAAGTCCCCTTAAATAGCAACTTTTTATCTATTAAATTCTTATGATTATCTAAGTATAGACAGTAAAAATATTCTTGCTTTTCAAATATGAATAAATGTCTAAAATAGTTAAAAACCTTTACTGCTCCATTACATTTAAAAGAACTATCTATTACAGTTTCTTGATATACTCTTCTTCCTAATTCTAAAGCTGCTAAAAAATCAATTGCTTTTACTGCTCCTATTCCATTAATACTAATTAATTTTTTTAACGTAAGATTTTTAAGTTCGCTAGCATCTTTTACAAGAGATAATATTTTACCCGCTAAATACTTTGAAGAATAATCTTTAGTACCAGTTTTTAAAGTAATTGCAATTAAGTCCTCTAAAGATACGTTTTTAGCTCCATCTCTTATAAGTTTTTCTCTTGGCCTTTCCTCTTTTGGAATTGCTTTTATTAATAATTTATTCATCATTAACCACCAACTTTTCATAACAAGATAAAATTTGGTTTTCTATTGTTATCAAAGATGACTTGCTATATGCTGCTGTAAGTAACTTTTCATATTCATTTAAGTTTTGTATAAACTCTTCATTTTCAATATCTACTCTTTTGATACTTGTTTTAATATTTTCTTCATCATATATCTTTTTTATTTTCTTAATATTATCCTTACTTGATGCAATTGCTAAGTAAACAGTTATATCATTACCTTCTTTTATGTAGATATATCTATCTATTTTCTTAACATTTTCTTCCATCTTCTTTTTGCTAGAATAAGTTTTATACTTTAACATATAGGTATTTGCGTTATAGCTTATAACCTCATCTACTTTTAATGACGAATACTTATCAAAAGTTACCTTTCCAAGCACTGCACCTGATAAAATAGCAAGCATAATCCATATAATAGTTTTCTTCATTTATATCACCCAAGATAATAATAAAACAAACTAAATAAATATTATGTCAAAAAAAGAACCATTTTGGTTCTTTTGTATTTTTATATTAAATTATTTCTTTCAAAGACTTTAACGTTTTTCTTAACATAGATATCTACCTTAGCTTCTTTTACTATCTTACAAAATAATAAGCCATTTATTACTATGTCTTTTTTATCACTTAAATCAAATGAATGTTTTTTTAGGTTTCTAAGTCTTGTATTAGTATTAAAGTTAATTTTACTAACATCTATTTCATTAGATAAATAAACTGTAAAACTATTATCACAATCAGATAAATAATCTATTCTAGCATAATCTCCTATTAGCAAAGAACTATTTTTCTTTAACTGAAAAGTTCTTGGCTTAACCTCTGTTTTAGGGCTAACTTTTTTTACTCCTTTTTGGTCTAAGTCATATAAGTAATTATCATCACTTACTATTCCAGGAGTATCAATTATTGTTAAGTTATCATCTATTTTTATCTCGATTAAATCAAGTGTAGTCTCTGGCATATTACTTTCCGTTATTTCTTTTTCTAAAGAAGAATATGACTTAATTATTCTGTTTAATAATGTTGATTTACCAGCGTTTGTATTACCTACTAAGTATACTTTACCACTAGTCTTATACTTATTTATTTTTCTCATTAACAAGTCTAAATTATAATTTTTCTTACTACTTACAAATACTATATCTTCTATGTTCAAACTATAATTTTCCCTTATGTAATTAATAAGTTTTTCTTCTTTAACAGATTTTGGTAATAAATCTTTTTTAGTAATAACAAGAAGTACTTTACCCTTAAACTCATTTAAGTTTTTTAATGAATCATCTAGTGTAAAAATATCACATAAATATAATATTAAGTCCTTTTTATCTTTAATACTATTAAAAATCTCATCATAGCTGGAAGTTTCCTTATTAGATTTTAAATACGTCCCATAATACTTTATTTTAAAGCATCTTTGACATAAGTTATTATCTAAAATATTAACTGTATATCCTTCTTTTAAAGGATCTTTATCTTGCATAACACTTCCACAGCCCATACATTTTTTACTCATAATATCTTCCTTTAACTAATATATCTTTCTTCTTAAAATTCTTAAAAATAGCCTTTTCTATTTGTCTATTTAAAAACGTTTCTTTTTCATCTATCAAAGTCATAGGATCAACTAATATAGTTAGTATTTTCATTTTATTACCGCCTAAAATATCAGTTAATAATTGGTCTCCTATAGCTGCTACCTCATTTCTTTTAAAGTTATATTTTTTTAATATATACTTATATTTATACTTAAATGGTTTTAGACAAACACATGATACATCAACACCATAATAAGTTCCAAACTTTGCTATTCTCTTAGGAAAATTATTTGAAAATATTATTATTTTAAAATCTTTTTTCAATTTATCTAAAAGTTTCTTTGTCTTCTTACATAAAACCACTTCTTTAGCTGGAGAAATAGTATTATCAAGATCAAATAATAAGCACTTAACACCCCTTTTCTTTAGCTTATCATAGTTAATTGTAAAAATACTTTTTTGGTAAATATTTGGAATAAAAATTTTCATTGAGCCCTCCTGTTTTTACCCCTATATTTTTTTCTTCTTTTCTTACTTTCTAAATTACTCTTTCTTTTATTTGCTTTAAGAATAATCATGTTATCTAATTCTTTATCAATTGTCTCATCTATAATACTTGATATGTCAATGTCGTTTGTTTCTTCTTTATCTTCTTTTTCTTCATATACTTCTACTAATCCATAATTCTTATAATCAGCTTCTATTAACTTGTTGTCAGGTTTATTTAAGATTACAGCTTCAGGCATAAAAGATTGTTCTTCCTCTTTATCATTTACTTCTTCTGCTATCTCATTTTCTTTTTTCTCTTTAATCCCCATAAGTTTATTATAACGTTCTTCTTTTAACTTATTCTTACCACTTAATAAAAATTCTTTAGAAGTCATTAAATAAGCGTGTTTATCATCATATTCTAAGTTATTTACAAATATATTATTTAACTTAATTGATTTATTTATAAACTTAATTACAATTACAAATAACACTACCATTATCATTAGAAGTGGTAACATTATAAATAACACCATTTTAATAGAATCGTTATTAGAAACATTTATAGTACTAAGTAAAGTCATTAAGTTATTAAATGTTCCATGAATAAGTGATGATATTAAAAGCGCTAGAACTATATTAACATACTTTTTCTTCTTTGTTTTAGAAAAGTATGAAAGAGATAAAAAGTACCCTATTATGATTCCACATATAACATGTAATGGTATTGTTGTAAAATCTCTCATTAATGCAAGCGATATACTACTTGCTACCGTACTTTCTGAAAAGGCATACATTATGTTTTCTAAGCCGGCAAAAGATAATGCAATTAAAGCCATGTACACTAACCCATCATATATGTCATCATAATATTTATTATCAAATACAAACAAGAAGAAAATAGCTGTCTTTGACACTTCTTCTAAAAACGCCCATACATAAGTTAATACCACACTATTTGAAAAATATGGCATAACTAAGTTTTCCAAGTACTGTGCAAGTGCAATGGTTAAAAAGCCAGATAACAAGCACAATATTATGTTTTTAGCAGGTTCCTTGCTCTTTCTATCAGTATAAAGTACAAATACAACTAATAAAATAGCAGGTACTAATGCAAATAGAAATACTAAAAATCTTTCATATAAGTAGTAATCACTATTAAACAAATCAAAATTAAAATTAAATCTTAACATGAAACCAACCCTTTCAATAATAAATAAGTTAAATATTACATATATATTCTTTTTATTCTATTTTATTATAACATAAATAATATAAATTTCGTCATATAATTTACTAGGAGTGATGATTTTGTTTATTAATATTATAAGTGAAATAATAAAAGGTGCGTTAATTGGTTGTGCATCTTACGGAAATAAAACATTTCCAGATCCAATTTCAAAAGAAGAAGAAAATAAATTAGTAATAAGAATGAAAAATAATGATAAAGAAGCTAGAAATAAACTTATAGAACATAACTTAAGATTAGTTGCACACATAGTTAAAAAGTATGATTCTAAAAAAGTGGACATAGATGATTTAATTAGTATTGGTACCATTGGACTTATAAAAGCCATTGATACATTTTCAAATAAAAATGGAGCTAAATTAACTACGTATGCAGCAAGATGCATTGAAAATGAAATACTAATGTACTTTAGAAGTGATAAGAAAAATGCTAAAAACATAAGTATAAATGAATCTGTTGGATTTGATAAAGAGGGAAATGAAATATCTATAATGGATATTTTAAAAACACCAGATCCTGATTATATAAGTGATATAGATTTAAAAGATAAAGTTTTGTTATTATATGAATATGTAAATATACTAACAAAAAGAGAAAAACAAATTATAATTAAAAGATATGGATTATATAATACGAAGATATACACTCAAAAAGAGATTGCAAAGGAATTTAATATTTCAAGAAGCTACGTATCTAGAATTGAAAAAAGAGCATTAACAAAAATATTAAGAGAATTTATAAGAAATAAAAAAGAGTGATTTTTATAAAATCATTCTTTTATCTTTTTACAGTATAGAATATCCC
>CAVAWS010000087.1:5887-15808 GCA_963592455.1 Paratractidigestivibacter sp.
CCACCTATTAACGCAAAAGCAACTATTGATAAACTAATTATTATAAGTGGATCTTTTATATCCTCCATTGTTATTTTTTTTACGTTATCACTTTGTTTACTAATGTTTATCTTATATTCTTTTTTAGAACCATCTTCTGCAGTTACCAAGATTTTTACTACACTCTTATTTTTTAAACTACTATTACCTGTTATACTACACTTTGATGTTTCACTATTTGGAATGCACTTGATAGTCAATTTAGAAACATTTTTTTCTATTCCAACAGTATATTCATAAACCCCGTTTTGTAATTTAAAATCGCTAGCTTCTGATATTATTAAACTCTTTAAAGTGGCATCAGAATTTAAGGCAGCTTTATTAATATTTATATTATATGCTTTCTTTGTTATTCCATCTTCTGCAGTTACAGTAATAGTTATTTTTGTAGTTTGTCCTTCTTTTAATTTATCATTAATATTATCACTAATTACTAAGTTTGCCTTAGCATCTTCCATAGAAGGTTCTAACTGAATCTTTTCAACTCCACTTGATGCTTCAACCGTGTATTCATATACATCATTCTTAAATTCTGGTGTATATGATAAAACCGCACCATCTTGATCTTTTACAACTAACTTGCTTAAATTAGCATTAGTACTTTTTAAAGCAGTCGTTGTAGTAGTTTGTGTCTTTGTCGTCTGTTTAGTAGTAGCTTTAGTTGTTGTATTGCCCCCTACAGTAACACTTGCTGACGCTACAGTATCAGGACTTTCACCGGATGTTCTTATAAGAGATACCGTAACAGTTCCGGTTCCTATCGTACTATAATTAATTTCACAACTACCAGATTTACTAATACTAGTTCCACTACCACAAGAATTACCTGATACACTTAATACGCTGCCATACCCATTTGAATAACTTAGGCTATAGCTTACACCTGATTCCAATCCAGAAATACTAAGTCTTGTTTTGCTTCCTTTATTTAAACTATTTGGAGAAAAACTCATACTAACAGCTTTTACATTAGTTATACTAAATAAAAATAAAATAAATATGAAAGTAACACAACTAAATATCCTTTTCATTAACGAACACCTCATCTATTCTAAATATAATTTTAATATAAATAAAAAGATAAGTCAATTATTATAACTTATCTTTTACTATATTAAATCTTGTTTTTAGCAAGTTTAAATTCTTTTTTCTTCTCTATTTCCTTAACAGATATATCATAATATCTACTCATGATATTATGTTCCTGTAATATCGTCTCATTATAGCCATTGCTTAAATTTACATTTATATATTTTTCTTCTTTTATAACGGGGATTTTATTTTCATTTAACGTAATTTTATAATTGGTATCTATAACTTTTGAAGATTGTAGTAACTCATAATTAGTTAATACACCTAATTTTGATAATTCATCAATTAAGTCATCAAGTTCCATTTTCGAAGTTTTTTTCTTTAAATTTTTAAATGACTTTTCTATTAAATAGTCTATTACAAGCCATAATGATTCCCATCCAATATAGAAAGGTATTATTTTTTCTTTTTCACTAGGATACATTATAAAAAGAGGTACTAATAATGGTGCAGACAAAATAGTATAACGTAAACGTGCTTTATATATTTTGCTAAGACTTATACCCTTTTTTGATTCTTTTATTTTACTTAATAAATCATAATTAACCTTTATTTTCATAATTACCTTTCCTTTCACCAAAATATACTTTTGTTATTCTAACATAAAACTTAAATTTTAATCAAGAAAAAAAGACTTTATATTAAGCCTTTTCTACATCTAATTTAACATTAATTCCATTAAGATCAAATTCTTCTGTTAAATCATCCTTCTTTATTATTTCTAAACTTAGTGTTTCTTTTTTAATCATTTCTTCAAAATCTTTTATAACTAGGTCAAATTTTTCATTAGAACTATAATATAACTTAATTCTATCTGCTACGTCAAAGTCTTTTTGTTTTCTTAAGTTTTGAACCTTAGATATAAGTTCTCTTGCTATACCTTCACCTATTAACTCATCTGTTAAGTTAGTATTTAATATGATAAAGTTATTATTTTCTTTTTTAGCATCATATCCTTCTTTTGCAGAAACTCTAATATCTACCATATCAGGTGTTATATCAAATTCTTCACCCTCTATAGTCATTTTAATACTTTCATTATTTTGTAATTTACTTATTTCTTCATCAGTTAAAGAAGAAAGTTCTTTTTGATATGATTTTATCTTAGGTCCGAATATCTTACCAACTACTTTAAAGTTTGGTTTAACTTCAAA
The DNA here is from genome assembly GCA_963592455.1 of Paratractidigestivibacter sp. Lineage (GTDB taxonomy): Bacteria > Bacillota_I > Bacilli_A > RF39 > UBA660 > Aphodocola. Next base: position 8,173 of record CAVAWS010000087.1, read on the forward strand.
GTTCATGTAAACTGATAAATCATCTATGTAAGTTACTTCTTTTACGTTTAACTCTTCTTTTATTAATTCTACTAAGTTACCAATTATGTTTTTGTTCTTACCATCTACTAATACTTCACTAATTGGTTGTCTAACCTTTATTTTAACTTCTTCTCTTGCGTTTCTACCAAGTGAAATTAAATCTCTTACTAAGTCCATTTTTTCTTCAATATCTTCATTTATTAATGATTTATTTGTCTTTGGAAAATCACTTAAATGTACTGATAAATTACCAGTTAACTTAGTATATATTTCATCAGATATATAAGGTGCAATTGGAGCGATCATCTCACATAAACCAACTAATACTTCATAAGTTGTTTTATATACAGCTTTTTTGCTCATGTCTAAAGAACTACCCCAGAATCTACGTCTGTTTCTTCTAATGTACCAGTTTGATAAATCTTCAGATACAAAGTTTGTAATAGCTCTTACTACTTTGTTTAAATCATACTCATCATAAGAATCAGTAACATATTCTAATAACTTATTATACTTAGAAAGTAACCATTTATCTATTTCTTCTCTTTTCTCGTATGGAACCTCAAAACTTCTTGGATCTACATTATCAGTATTTGCATATAAAGCAAAGAAAGAATAAGTGTTCTTAAGTGTTGAGAAGAACTTAGAATGAACTTCTTTAAGACCATTTTCATCAAATTTTAATGGAGTCCAAACAGGTGATGTATAAAGCATATACCATCTAACTGGATCTGCTCCATACTTAGTCATAATTTCTATTGGATCAATTATGTTACCAGTTGACTTACTCATTTTCTTACCATGAGCATCAAGCATCATATCATTTACAACAACATTTTTAAATGATGATTTACCAGATATTATTGTTGATATACATAATAATACATAAAACCATCCACGAGTTTGATCAATACCTTCTGCGATAAAATCAGCTGGGAAGTGTTTATCAAACCAGTCTTTGTTTTCAAATGGATAATGACACTGAGCATAAGGCATTGCACCAGAATCAAACCAAACGTCTGCTACGTCCTTTACTCTATGCATAACTCCACCACAAGAACATTTCATTGTAATATTATCAACGTATGGTCTATGTAAATCTATTTCCTCATATTTTAAATCTTGATCTGCTCTTTTGATTAATTCGTCACGTGAACCTATTACATCAAAATTGCCACAGCTATCACATACCCAAAATGGTAATGGACATCCCCAGTATCTGTTTCTTGAAATACCCCAGTCTACCATGTTATCAAGCCAGTTACCAAATCTTTTTGTACCAACATAATCTGGATACCAATTAATTTTATTATTTTCTTCTATTATCTTATCTTTATACTCAGTTGTTTTAACATACCAAGCTGGTTTTGCAAAGTATATTAATGGACTCTTGCATCTCCAGCAGTGAGGATAATCGTGTTCTATTTTTATTTTCTTAAATAATTTATCATTTTCTTTTAACCATTTTATAATAGTTATCTCTAAGTCTTTATCAGTAACTAAAGTACCCTTCCATGGACCAATAGTATATTTACCAGCTAAATCAACACTTTGTGTCCAACCTATACCATTTTCACGGCATACTCTGTTATCATCTTCACCATAAGCAGGAGCAATATGTACTATACCAGTACCATCTTCTGAAGTAACATAATTATCTGCTATTACCTCGAATGACTTACCACCTTCTACGCTTGCAAATGGCATTAATTGTTCATACTTAAGACCTACTAAGTCAGTTCCTTTATAAGTTTCTAAAGTTTTATACTCATCACCTAATACTTTGTTAGCTAAATCTTTACATAAGATAAACTTATATCCCATAGACTCTGCTTTTATATATTCATAATCAGGATTAACACAAGCTGCAACATTATCAAGTAAAGTCCATGGAGTTGTAGTCCATACAAGTAAGTACTCATCTTTATCTACTAGTTTAAATGGAACAATTACAGTATTAACTGGATCTAACTGATAACCTTGGTCAACTTCAAACTTAGCAAGTTCAGTACCACATCTTGGACAATATGGAAGAATTTTATTGCTATGATAAATAGCACCCTTTTTATGCATTTCCTTAAATAAGTACCACTCTGTTTCATGATAATCATTTTCACATGTAATATATGGATGTTCTTGATCAATAAATTGTCCCATCATATCAGTTACTTTTCTTACTTCATCTATGTTTAAAGCAGTATTTTTTTTACACTCATTAACGAATTTATCAATACCCATTTCTTCAATGTCTTTTTTACCATTAATACCTAGTTTTTTCTCTACGTTATACTCAATAGGAAGTCCATTACAATCAAGACCTATTTTTCTATCTACTCTATAACCTTTCATTGTTTTATACTTACAAAAGGCATCTTTAATTGTTTTTGCAAACACATGATGAATACCTGGCTTTGCATTTGCGTATATTGGTCCATCATAAAATACAAAACTTTTTTTTCTGTTATCAATTGTCTTTTGTAACAAATCCATGTCTTTCCATTTTTTTAACAAACTTTTCTCTACTTTATTTGCATCTTCTTTTGATAATTCTTCAAATAATTTGCTCATCTTTATTCCTCCTTTAAAATAAAAAAATCATCCTTTATGTAAAGGACGATTAATAACCGCGAGACCACCTTAATTCACACTAATTATTGTGTGCACCTCATACTTTTAACGCAAGCTTGCGGAATATTCTACTTTTTTTCAAATAATCTCATCAGAAGTGATCTTTATAATGCTTCCTTAACCTACCTCTCACCAATTAGTAGACTCTCTTTTAATTTCGCATTATAACGTCTTCATCAATTGATTTATACTTATAATTTTATCATAAATATTACTTTTTGCAATATTAAAAGAATATTTTTTCTGTTATTTTTAACTTATTATCAATTATCTCTGCAGTAGTGCCTACCGGAATTACAACGTTTGCCATCTCATGTCCAAAAGTTTCACACTTATATATGGGAAAATCATAATCTTTAGATACTTCTTTTGCAATATCCTCCATCTTAATATCTGTCTTTCTACCACTTTTTTCTGATTCAAAAGAATAATTATAACCTATTAATAAACCGCTTATTTTATCCAAAATACCCTTTTGCTTTAACTGATAAAAATGATTATATGTTTCACTAGGTGTTGTAATATATCTTTCTGCTAATAATATGTTATTTTCTGCATCAAGGAAAATACTTAGTACCTATTATATATATTGAACATTCTAAGTTAGTACCAATTAGTTTACCTTTAGAATTTCCCTTTCTTATCTCTTTTATATTACTATTTAAAAAGCCATCAAACAAACCATTTTCAAATGTATTTACAAAGTTTTCCATGCACTTTTTACCATAATCTTCTCCAAAACTTAAAAATGCTGGTCCATGAAACGTAATTATACCTGTCATTTTATTTATTATTTCTAATAAAACAGTTATGTCACTATATCCAACAATTGGTTTAGGATTATTCTTAATTAATTCATAATCTAAGTAATCAATTATCGTATTACAAGAATCTCCGCCATCTAAGCACATTATTAAATCTATACTAGGATCTTTAAACATGTTATTTAATTCTTCTGCCTTTTGTTTTGCACTTCCTGCCATTCCGTAATAATCTACCAAAACATTATCACTAAATTTTAGCTTGTATCCATGATCTTCAAATAATTTTTTAGCCTTTTTGAAAGTATCTTCCTTATTTTCTCTTTTAATACTATTAGAAACACCAACAACACCTATTGTTGCATTTTTACTTAACTTCTTATATATCTGTTTACACCTTTCATCTTCTTATATTATTATCTTTAACATAAAATTCTTACTAATATAGTATATCAAAAATTAAAAAAATCCAAAGTATAATACCTTAGATTTAATTCTTTAATTAAAAATCCTCTGAAATATTCTTAGTTTTTCTTCTAGATGCAGTATCATCTTCGGTCATTTTACCTTGAACATTAATGTTTTTAGGTGCACATAAGAATATACCATCACCTAGCTTTTGCATAGTTCCACCTATAGCATATAAACAACCACTTACAAAGTCAATTATTCTTTTTCCTTGATCTGGGGTAACTCTTTTTAAATTTACAACTACTGTGTTTCTCTTCTTTAAATAGTCTGCTATTTGTTGTGATTCAGAATATGCTCTAGGTTCAAGAAGTATCATCTTAGAACCTTCTCCGGCCTCTTCCTTGCTTGCTTCTTCCACACTTAAAGTATAATATTCATCATCACTAGAAATATCTCCACCGTTTAATAATTTCTTTATGCTAAAAGCCATCAAATCACCCTTTCGTCCTACTTTTACTATAAAGTTATTTTACCACAATTATAAATAAATTAAAATACCTAAATAACAAAAAAAGAAGCTTATTTGCTTCTTGATACATATTTTCCATCACTAGTTGATATAATAACTGATTCACCTTCAGAAATAAATAATGGAACTTTAATTGTCATACCATTTTCTAAAGTTGCATCCTTTTGTGCGCCAGAAGATGTATTACCTTTAACAGCTTGTTCTGTATGAGTAATTACATAATCTATTTTTTCAGGTAAACTTATACCAATTAATTCATCTCCAAAATATATAAGACTAACTTCTAAGTTTTCTTTTAAGTATTTTACATCATCACCTATTTGGCTAGAAGTTAATTCTACTTGTTCATAAGTATTCATGTCCATAAAGCTATAAGAATCACCAGCACTATATAAATATTGCATAGGTTTTCTTTGAATAATTGCTTTAGCAACTTTAATACTACTATTATAAGTTTGTTCTACTATGGAACCTGTTCTTAAGTTTTTAAGCTTCATCTTAGCAAATGCTGCACCTTTACCAGGTTTTACATGAGAAGTTTCTAAAACTTGATATATATTACCATCAACTTCAATAGTCATACCATTTTTAACATCATTTACGTTAATCATAAGACTGCTCCTTTCAAAAAATTAAACATAATTATAAAACTATGCTGCTTTAGATTCTTTATGAGGTGTGTGAGTTCTGCACTTAGAACAATACTTATTTATTTCTAAACGTTCTGGAGTATTAATTCTGTTTTTTTGAGTACGAATTCTTACTTCACTGCATTTAGTGCATTTTAAAGTAATATTGCTTCTGTTTTCGTTTTTCTTTGCCATCGTTACTTCCCCTCCTTTTTCGGTTAACTAAAGGTATTATAACAGATTATTTGTAAATTTCAAAGAATTTATTACAAATTCTTGATACAATTCTCTTATTTACGTTAGAAGAATAGTTAGAATAGTTGTTTTTTACCCTTACATGAGGCGATATACTAACAATACTCATTACTGGATTATCAGCTGGTGCATAACCTATAAATGACTTAGTATATGTTTCTGTATCAACTACCCCATCTGAATCTGAATCATAAAAGGTTTCTGATGTACCAGTTTTTCCTGCACTATCTTTTATATCACCCATATATCCTCTTCCTAAGTAACCTTGCATAACACTTTTAAAGCCTTCTTTTACTCTTAAAAAATACGCTTTATCAATATCTAATTTATCAATACTTTTCTTTTCATATTTTAATTTTACAGGCCCAATACTATCATCATTTGTATAACTTCTAATTTCTTTTAACAAACTAAGTTTTAGTCTATCACCATCATTTATAATAGTGTTAACATAACTTGCTAATTGATATATTGTATAAGAATCATACTGACCTATTACGTAGTTTAATAATAATCCTGCATTAGACTCTTTTCCTTCATAACCAGCATTTTCATTTGGAAGATCTATACCTGTTTTTGAACCTAGTCCAAGACTTTTAAAAACATTTCTATAAGTATCAAGAGCAGAAGAATCTATTTTTACAGGCATATTATAATAGTATTTTACACCTGCTACTTTAAGTGCTAATTGAAACTGGTATGAATTAGAAGAAAACTTAAGCGCTGTTATATCATTTAAAGAGCCAAGAGAATTAGTCCATGAACATTTTTTAGGAGTATTTTTAAACTTAATACACTTATCATAATAAACATCACCAAATTTTAAATTACCAGTTTTATAACCAACAAGCATTGATGCACCCTTAACTACAGAACCAGGTGATATACTAAGTGATAACGTACTTGTAATATAGTCATTTACCTTATAATTATTATTTTGCATAACAACTTGCTTAGATGCAACTGATAATATGTTTCCGGTTCTAGGGTCAGTTATTATAACAGATGAATGATCATAGTAATTGGTATTAGCTTCACTTTTAGCATTTAATATTTCTTCTTTTAATATTTCTTCTACTTCTTTTTGTAAGTTAATATCTATAGATAATACAATATCATTACCTCTATGACCTTTTTTTATTAACTTTTTAACACCGTTTTTTACTTCATACTTATCTTTTGTACCCTTTAATTCATCTTCATACGCTAACTCTAAATAACTAAGTCCAACCCTATCATTTAGTGAATATCCCTTTTTTAAATACTCTATTTTTTTATCTTTTGGAATACCATTTGAACTAGTTGATACACTTCCTAGTATACCTTTTAATAAATCACCATATGGATAAACTCTTTTCCACGTTGTTACAACACTAACTCCATTTAACTTACCCTTATTTTCTTCTACATAAGCTAGTTCCTCATCTGTTATTTCCTCTTTTATAACCTTATCATCATAAGAATAACCATTATGCATTAAGTAATATATGTAAGCTGCTTTCTTATCTAAAGTGTTATATGAACTAATCTCTTTTTTAGTTACCCTTTTTATTTTAAGTTCTTCTAACTTACTTGCCTTTAACTTTCTTTGTTTATATAACTCATATTCTTTTGCTGTTATTTTTTTATCTGCTAAATCCTTATTATTTGCAATCCAAAACTTTTTTAATATTTCATCTGTTATCTTATCTTCATCTAATGATAACTTCTCTGCTAACATATAAGCTATCTTAAACTCGTATTCTTTTTTAATACCATTTTCTTTTTTATACACTATTTTATTTATACCTATGTTATCAACTAATACATTACCGTTAGTATCTAATATTCTGCCCCTTGGTTTAGCTTCACCATATACTATTTTAGTAGATAATTTATTTAATGACGCCATACTTTTTTTAGTATCAAAAAGTTGCATATTAAATAACTTAACAGATATTATAATTAAAAAGATAAAAAAGATGGATGCTATAAAAATAAATCTTTTATTAATTAGTTTATTATTCATGTTAAAAATCACCATTATTATTATGTAATAAATTATATCTAATATTCATATAATAAAAGGGTGATTAAAATGTATGAAATGATAATAAAAAACTACGTTGACAAATTATCTTATGATGATGTTATAAACTATGCTAAAAAAAATAATATCATTTTAAAAGATGGCGAAGGTAAAATAATTTACGATTTTATTAAGAAAAATTGGCGTGAGATTTATAAAGGAGATAGACTAAAAATGTTAAACGAAATAAAAAATAAAGTATCAAATGATACTTATTTATACATACTAGATATATATAATAAATATAAAGACGTCAAACTATAAAAAAATCTAGAAATATGATGTGAACCCTATTTAGGAGACACAAATAAAAAAGCAGTATATTAAAAAGAGA
>CAVAWS010000088.1:0-17015 GCA_963592455.1 Paratractidigestivibacter sp.
GTTAATTGTTTTGTTTAGTTACATTAAGTTAAAAAATTTTAAAGTTATAAAAGTAGAAAGAAACTATGAAAAAGGTATGCATGAAATAAGCATAAATGAATTGAAAAATAAGATTAGTAATAAGGAATCCTTTTTGCTATATACATATAATAATTACTGCACATTTAGTAAACCATGTGAAAATATATTTGAAAATGTTTTAGAAAAAAATGATTATTTTTCGTATAAAATAAAATATGAACTATTATTAAAAACAATTTTTAAGAACAAAGTAAAATATGCACCTTCTTTTATAATAGTAAGGAAAGGTAAAATTATAGATTACTTAGACGCAAATAGTAAGGATGATTATGATAAATATCAAAAAGAAGAAGTCTTTGAAAAATGGCTAAAAAAACATGTTAAAAAAGGTTAATTTTATATTAGTCTTTTTTTATTTAAGTTATACCTATTAATTTACATATTGAATATTACGTGTTATAATTAACATAGGTGATGATATGGAATTTAACATAGAAAATATTAATGAAATGAAGCAAAAATTGGATTTAATATGGAGGAATCTTTGACGTAGATTCACTAATTAATGAGAATAAAAAAATAGAAGAAGACATGAGAGAAAGTTCATTTTGGGATAGAAGTGACTCTAACACTTTAGTACAGAAATTAAGTTCAAATAACGAGGTTATTAAACCAGTGATTGAATTAAAAAAGAAGATAAATGATATAGAAGAATACTATGAGATGTTAGAAAAAGAAGAGTTTATAAATGAACTAAAAAATGATGTTATTTCAATAAATAAAGAGTTAGAAAAATTAAGTACATTGGCTTACTTAAACGGTAAATATGATAAAAATAATGCTATATTTGAAATTCATGCTGGAGCCGGAGGAACTGAAAGTTGTGATTGGACTCTTATGTTATCTAGAATGTATACTAAGTATTTTGATAAAAAAAGGTACAAGTATGAAGTTTTGTCAGAACAAAAGGGTGAAGAAACAGGTATTAAAAGTATGGTTTACTTGGTAAAAGGAAAGTTCTGTTATGGATACTTAAAATCAGAAAAAGGGGTTCATAGATTAGTTAGATTATCACCTTTTGATTCTAATAATAGAAGACATACTTCATTTGCAGCTGTTGATGTTATACCAGAATTTAATGATGCAATTGATATGGAAATAAAAGAAACTGATTTAAAAATAGACGTTTATAGAAGTAGTGGAGCGGGTGGACAAGGTGTAAACACCACGGATAGTGCCGTAAGAATCACTTATTTGCCAATGAATTTAGTTGTAACATGTCAAAATGAGAGGAGTCAAATAAAAAACAAAGAAACTGCTTTAAATGTATTAAAAAGTAAAATTTATAACATAAAGTTACAAGAGAAACAATCAAAAATAAATGAATTAAAAGGAAGTAATAATATAGAGTTTGGATCTCAAATAAGAAGTTATATACTTCATCCTTATTCTTTAATAAAAGATCATAGGACAGGGTATGAAACATCAAATGTTAATAAAGTTTTAGATGGTTATATAGACGAATTTGTTGATAGCTATTTAAAGAGGGAGAAAAAAGATGAGAATATTTAGTAGACTTAGACGTAAACATAGTGATAAAATTTTAAAAATGGTAGAACATGCCCATTTATTAAAAAGGTATGTGTTATTAGTATTTGGAGTTTTATTATATGCGATTGCTTATAACTTGTTCTTCTTAAAAAATAACATTGTATATGGTGGAGTTGCTGGTATTGCAATTATAACGAAAAATTTAATAGATCCCACTCTTATGATTGTTATATTAACCGTGATTTTATTAATTATAAGTTTTATTGCACTTGGTAAAAAGGAATCATTAAATTCGCTTGTTGGATCTTTATTATATCCTATATTTATATACTTAACACGTAATATTGGAGATGTGTTTTCAATATCAAATGATAATTTACTATTAATAGCAATAATTGGTGGAGTATGCATGGGAGTTGGATCTGGCATAGTATTTAAAACTGGGTTTACAACTGGTGGAACAGATATATTAAATCAGATATTTGCAAAATACTTTAAAGTATCTATTGGTACATCAATGATGTTTACAGATGGGCTTATTGTTTTAGCAGGAGGATTTTTCTTCGGATGGACAAGAGTTTTATATGCATTAATAGTACTTTATATAATAAGTTTAATGGTTGATAAAGTTGTTCTTGGAATAGCTAGTACTAAAGCTTTATATATAACAACATCAGAAGATGAAGAAATAGTTGATTACCTGATAAATTCACTTAATCTTGGTGTTACAATAATAGAAACAGTAGGTGGTTATTCAAACAAAAAAAGAAAAATGTTAATGAGTGTTATTCCAACCTCTGACTATTTTAGAGTTAAGGAAGGAATACATGAAATAGATGAAAATGCAGTAATAGTTGCTACCGATGCTTATCAAGCAGAAGGTACTTATGGAAGAAAAAGAGGTGTTGTAAGTGGAATTCATAAGATTTAAGGATGTTGATAAAACATATAAAAATGGAGTTCATGCTGTATATGATATGAATTTATCTATTAAAAAAGGAGAATTTGTATTTATAATTGGTGCATCAGGCTCTGGAAAATCAACAATGATAAAAATGCTATACAGAGAAGAAAGACCATCTAATGGTGAAATAATACTTGGTGGTATAAATGTAGCAAAAGTTAAAAATAGCAAAGTTTATAAGTTAAGAAGGAAGATTGGAATAGTGTTCCAAGATTATAAATTGCTTCCAAAACTAACGGTGTATGAAAACGTTGCATTTGCACTTGAAATATATGGATTACCAACTAATGAGGTAAGAAGAAAAGTGCTTAAAGCTTTAGATCTAGTAGGATTAAAATCAAAGACAAAGAGTTATCCTTCTCAGTTATCAGGAGGAGAACAACAACGTGTTGCAATAGCACGCGCAATTGTTAACTCACCAAAATTATTAATTTGTGATGAACCAACAGGAAACCTTGATCCTGATACTAGTTGGGAAGTTATGCAAGTAATTCAAAAGATAAATGATCTTGGAACTACTATTGTAATGGCAACACATGATAGGGAAATGGTTGATAAAATGAAAAAAAGAGTTATATATTTAGAAAAGGGTAAATTAAAAAAAGATTATGAAAAGGGGACTTATATAAATGAAGGCGTTTAGAATTTTAAAAAGAAATGTAAGAGATGGATTTAAGAGTGTTGGTAGAAACTTTAGTTTATCAATCGCTTCTATCTCATGTATAGCAATTACCCTTTTAATAGTTGCAATAGCGTTAGCTGTATCATTTAATGTTGAGAATATAACTAAGATAGTAAAAGAAGATTTTACAATAATAGCATTCATGGATGTTAATTCGACTAAAGAACAAGAAGATCAAATAAAAGAAGCAATAGAAAAATTTGACAATATAGAAAGTGTTAAATTTGAATCTAAAACAGATATAGCAAAAGATATGAAAGATACATCAGATACTCTATCAAGTATAATAGACACATGGTCTGATGATACAAATCCTTTATATGATACATTACAGATAAAAGTAAAGGATTCAAATAAAATATCACAAACAGCAAATAAAATAAAAGATATTGGCGGGATTGTAGAAGTAAAATATGGTCAAGGTATGGTTGAACAACTATTAACTGTTTTTAAAGCAGTTGAAAAAGGAATTATAATAGCAATGGTTGCGTTAGTTTTAGTAACTTTATTCTTAATAACTAATACAATAAAAATAACTATTTTCTCAAGAAAAAAAGAAATAGAGATTATGAGACTTGTTGGAGCATCAAATTTCTCTATTAAACAACCTTTCGTAATAGAAGGTTTCTGTTTAGGATTTCTTGGATCACTAATTCCTGTTGCAGTTACAATATATGGTTATTCAGCATTATATAAACATTTTAGTGGTCAGTTATTCTCACCATTTATAAAATTAGTACCTGCAGAGCCATTTGTTTATGTTGTTTCATTAATTTTAATTGGATTAGGTGTAGTAGTTGGTATGTTTGGAAGTTATAGAGCAGTAAAGAAGTATTTAAAAATATAATGAAAAATAAAGTAATAATATTAATAACATTTTTAATAGCATTTATACTTCCAATAACTACATTACATGCAGAAAAAACAATAGGTCAAATAGAAAATGAATTAAACGAAAAACAAAAAAAATTAGATGAAAATAAAGCAAAACAAGCAACAACAGCAGAAGAAATAAAAAAGGTTCAAAATAATATATCAACAATTAATTCTAAAATATCAAAGGCAGAAAAAGATATAGAGGAGAAAACAAAAGAAAGCGAAGAATTAGAAAAGAAGATAGTAAAAAAGAACGAAGAAATTCAAAATTTAATGAGATATTATCAAGTATCTTCTAGTGGTTCAGCTATGCTTGAATATGTCATGGGTGCTGAAAGTTTAACTGATTTGATTTATAGATTATCAATAACTGAGCAAATTTCAAGTTATAATAAAAAAACAATAAAAGAAATGAATGATATGATAGATCAAAATAATAGATTAAAAGAAGAACTAAAGCAAAAAAAAGAAGAACTAAAACAGTTACAAAATGATTTAAATACAGAATTATCAAAATTAAATAATCAAGCCGCTATTTTAAATAGTGATGAAAAGAGTTTATCGCAAGAAATAAGTGATATGAAACAAATTATAAGTAATTTAAAATCTAAGGGATGTAAGTCAAGTGAAACTCAAACATCATGTTATAGTAGATTGTATCCTAAGAAAAATACAAGTGGTGGTAGTAATGTTTCTTATATATCACCTGGTACAGACTGGTATAGGCCTTTAGTTAGCAGTTATATAACTAGTTTACCTGGATATCGTTCATCATTTGGAAGCTATCATTACGGAACAGATTATTCAGCCTCGGCAGGCACTCCAGCATATGCTGTTGCAAATGGCACGGTAGGATATATTAAAAGAGGCGGAGATTCTTGCGGGAATCAAGTGTTTGTATGGCATTATATAAATGGTAATAAATACACAACATGGTATTGTCATTTATCAAAAATAAGTGTATCAGAGGGGCAAGATGTATATAAAGATACAGTAATTGGTCTTGTGGGTAATACAGGTAAAGAATATTATACTAATTATAATATGCCAGCCCATTTACATGTTGCATTTTCAACGGGATATTATTATAAAGATTATTATACAGGTTATAAATCCCACGTAGTAGAATACCCAATTGGTACTTATCCTATGAATGGTTCAAGGCCTGGTGTAGGATCAGCTTATAGGTGGAATAATAGGTAGTTTTTAACTACCTTTTTTATTTTAATGGTGGTATAATTATAAGGAGGTGTTAATATGGAAAATAAAAAATTCATACCGGTATTATTAGGTAGTGATAGAAATGTTTATGGTATGGCATTAGCATTTTATGAGGAATATAATATAAAATCAATTGCGCTTGGAAAAAGAGATGCAAGAGAGACTCTTGGAAGTAAACTAATAATTCCAATAAAAGAGGAAAGACTAGAAGAAGATGAGATATTTGTAAAAAAATTACTTGAGATAAAGAAAAACTATGAAAATACAGACTTAATATTAATAGCATGTAGTGATGTATATATGAAATTAATTATTAATAATAAATCTAAGTTAAAAAATAAATACATAATTCCATATGTTGATAAAAAATTAATGGATAAACTAGTTTTAAAAGAACAATTTTATAAGACATGTGATAAATATGGATTAAAGTATCCAAAGACTGAAATTTGTACATATGACGATTATAAAAAATATATGCCTAGTTTTTCTTTCCCTATAATAATTAAACCATCTAATAGTGTTGCTTATTGGAAGTGTGACTTTGAAGGTAAAAAGAAGGTATTTATATGTGACACAAAAGAAGATATGAAACGTATATTTAAAGGAATATATAAGTCTGGTTATAAAGATTCTTTAATTATACAAGAATATATACCAGGTGATGATACTAAATTAAGAGTATTAAACGCTTATGTTGATTCTAATCACAAGGTTACGTTTATGGCGTTAGGTCAAATACTATTAGAAGAAAAGGCACCAAAAGAAATAGGAGATTATGGAGCAATTATAACTACTTATGATAAAAAATTAATGAATAAAATAAAAGATTTTCTAGAAGATATTAAGTTCTTTGGTTATGCAAATTTTGATTTTAAATATGACGAGAGAAATAAAGAATATATTATATTTGAAATTAATATTAGACAGGGAAGAAGTTCGTCTTTTACAACTCTTAGTGGATACAACATTACAAAGTATTTAGTAGATGATGTAATATATAACAAAAAAAGAAAAATTGAGTATTTAACAGATAAACATTTATGGAATGTAGTTGGAAAACATACTATATTAAAACATTTAAAAGATGAAAAATTAAAAAGTGAAGTTAAGTACCTATATAGACAAAAAAAGGCTTCTAACTTATTATTTTATAAAAAAGACATGGGATTATCTAGATTAAAAAATGTATTAATATTATATATGAGAACAATTCAAAGATATAATAAATACTATAAATAAGGTTATTATGATAAATAATTTTATTGGTATAATAGGTTCAAATAGCAGAGAAGTAATTAATGTAATGGAAGAAATATTAATAAAGACTAATGCTAAAACCGATCAAGAAAATATACAAATGAATATTTTAATAACAGATAAAATAGAAGAAGGTTTATTATATTTGAAAAAAATTGGTTCAAAAGAAATAATGATATTAGAGGATTATCAAGGTAATTGTCATGATGTTAATATTCTTAATAAGAAAGATATTTCGTATATAGTTAGTAAGTATAGGAATGATTAAAATGAAAAAGAAGATAGGAATAGTAGGTGGACTAGGACCTATGGCTACTGTAACGCTTATGAAGCAGTTAGGTGATAAATATGATTTAGTGGTTATAAATGATCCTACAACACCAGATAGAACAAACTTTATATTAAATAAGAGCACAGAAGACCCAACCGAAAATATATTAAATATGATAGAAAAATTAGAGCTTTATAATGCTGATTTAATAACTATGCCATGTAATACAGCTTCTTATTTTTATAATAAAATAAAAGATAAAATTGATTGCCCATTTTTAAACATAGTTGAAGAAACGTCTAGATTTGTTAAGAATTTAAGTGTTAAAAAAGTTGGTTTACTTGCAACAAATGGAACTATAGAAAGTAATATATATAAAAATGAACTTGAAAAATATGGAATAGAAGTTGTAATACCTGATGATAAAAATCAAAATAACATAATGGACATTATATATAAAGAGGTTAAAGCTAATAAAAAGGTAAGTATTAATAAACTTTATGATGCAATAGATAACTTAAAAGAAAAAGGTGCAGAAAAAGTAATATTTGGATGTACAGAATTATCAGTTATATATAGTGATGAAAAAATAGAAGATCCATTTATTATAGATTCTATTAAAGTATTATCAGATATGATAAAAACTAAGATTTAAGTCTTAGTTTTTTAAGTATTCTATCTCCACCAATTTCTTTAATTAAACCAGTAAAGTAACTTGCAATTATGTAAACTATCATACCAACAAATGCATATATTAAAACTTCTATCATGCAACCTGTTTTATGTAATGAATTTAAAGGAATAATATGAGATAATAAAATTAATGAAACGACCATTATTAAGTTACATAATATTATCTTAAATGTGTTTTTAGTTAGTTCTTTAAATTTTAAATTATGTTTTTTCTTTATGTACATTAATAAGTATAATGCTGGTAATAACTCTGTAATTAAAGTACAAATACTAGCTCCTTGATAAGCTCCCATACCTAATTTATGGCATAAATACATAAATGGAATATTACCAATAAAGTTAAGAATAAATGCAGTTGCAAGTGTAATTAAAACTTGTTTTGTATGATTTAATGTTTGAGCTATATTGATTACTACTGAGTATATTGCAAATGAAGCAGCTGTAAATATAAATAATTTAAATATATCAATACTAACTTTTTTATAGCTATAGAAGATGATCCATATTGGTTTAGCTAAGAATGATATTCCAATAGTCATAGGAAGTGTTATGAAAAGTAACATTATAATTGCTAGACTGATTTTTCTATTTACTCTATCATGATCACCTTTAATGTTATCACTAGCAATATTTGGTATTAAACTTGTAGTTAATCCCATTGAAATGGATATTACAATCATTGTTAACTTGGCACCCCATGTAGCAAATGTAGAAAGAGCAAGTTCACTTACTTCTGCACTATAACCCATGTATGTCATTCCTCGTACAACAGTTAAAGAATCAACCATTCCATAAGCAGACTTTAATAAATCTATTACTATGAAAGGAATAGCACAAGCAATAATCTGTTTAGCAAGAGTTTTCTTATCAAGACCTTTTTCTTCTTTCTTATCTTTTGTCATAACAGAGAAAATTTCTTTGTTTTTTCTTTTCTTATAGTATAAATATAAGTATGCAGCAATTGCTCCAATAGTAGCAGAGAAAACAGCAACAGCAATCGCAAATTTTTCATCTATTTTAAATTTATAGATACATAAATAACATCCTATTAATAAAAATGCTACTCTAGCTACTTGTTCTATGACGTTTGACCATGCTGCTTGTTTAAACATTTTTTGACCTTGGAAATATCCTTTTGTTACACTAAGCATAGGAACTATTAAAAGTGCACTTGATATTATTCTAATTACAAATGCTATGTCGGAGATACTATTTCCGCCTTTCATATTACCTATTAACATATGTGCAAGTTGTGGAGCAAATACCATCATTAATATAAAACCAACTATACCAAGTATCATCATAAGAGATAAACCTATTTTATATACCCTTATTTTGGTATTGTTATATCCAAGAGAGTTATATTCACTAATTATTTTACTCATAGCAGCGGGTATACCACTAGTAGATAAACTTAAAAATAAAGTATATATAGAATATGCGTAGCTATATAAAGCACCACCAGCTGTTGAAATCATTGCATAAAAAGGTATTACGTATAAAAGCCCTATTACTTTACATGCAACAACTCCAAATATAGATATAAAAGAGTCATTTATAAAACTACTTTTCTTTTTTTCTTTTACCATTTAATCACCTTAATTTCCAAATATGATTATAACATAATTAAATATCTTTTCAAAGTTATAAACGAAACTGTTTTTAAATTATGTTTATTAAATAAGTTGTGATATAATTTTTACGAAGGGAAGACAATAATATGTTTGAATTAAAATCAAAATTTAAACCATCTGGTGATCAGCCTGAAGCAATAAAAGAACTATCTAGAGGAATAGAAGATAAAAAAAGATATCAAGTATTGTTAGGTGCAACTGGAACTGGTAAGACTTTTACAATAGCTAATGTAATTAAAGAAGTAAACAAGCCAACTATAGTGCTTGCTCATAATAAAACATTAGCAGGGCAACTTTATTCAGAGTTAAAAGAACTATTTCCAAATAATCATGTTTGTTATTTTGTATCTTATTATGATTATTATCAACCAGAAGCATATGTACCATCTAGTGATACATATATTGAAAAAGATTCTTCTATAAATGATGAAATAGATGAATTAAGACATTATGCAACTTCTGCATTAATAAATGAAAAAGATGTTATTGTAGTAGCTTCGGTTTCTTGTATATATGGTATAGGAGATAAAGAAGAGTATGAAAATCATATGCTTACCTTAAAAGTTGGAGATGAAATAGAAAGAAATGAGGTTTTATCTAAACTAGTTGATATGATGTATGAAAGAAATAACATAGATTTAGCTCGTGGTACTTTTAGAGCAAAAGGTGATGTAATAGAAATTATTCCATCTTATGAAAGATCTCATGGTATAAGAATAGAACTTTTTGGAGATGAAATAGACAGGATTTCTGAATTTGATGTGTTAACTGGTACAATTATAAACAGTAAGAAATTTGTATCAATAATGCCTGCGTCTCACTTTGTAACCGGAGAAGAAAAGTTAAAAAAAGCAATAGTTAACATAAAAGAGGAATTAGAAGACAGATTAAAATACTTTGAAGAAAATGATAAGCCACTTGAAAAAGAACGCCTGGAGCAAAGGTGCAGACATGATATAGAAATGCTAGAAGAAACAGGATTTTGTTCTGGAATAGAAAATTACTCTAGACATTTAGCTTTAAAAAAAGAAGGAGAGACACCTACCTGTCTTTTAGACTTTTTTTCGGATGACTATTTAATGGTTATTGATGAATCACATGTTACTTTACCACAAGTTAAGGCAATGTATAATGGTGATAGAGCAAGAAAACAAATGCTTGTTGATTATGGATTTAGACTTCCATCAGCGCTTGATAATAGACCTCTTAAATATGAGGAATTTGAGGAGAAAATAAATCAAGTTATATATGTATCTGCAACTCCTGGAGATGAAGAGTTAGATAAAGTGGATAACAAAGTAGTAGAACAAATTATTAGACCGACAGGACTTTTAGATCCTTTAATAGAGGTTAGAAATTCAAGCAACCAGATAGATGATTTAATTGAGGAGATAGAAAAACAAATAGAAAAAGGTGATAGAACACTTGTTACTACACTAACTATTCGTATGGCAGAAGAATTAACTTCTTATCTTAAAAACTTAAATATAAAAGTAGCATATCTTCATAGTGAGGTTAAAACATTAGAAAGGCTAAAAATAATTCATGATTTAAGAGCAGGAAAGTATGATGTGCTAGTTGGAATTAATTTACTTAGAGAAGGTCTTGATATTCCTGAAGTTAGTTTAGTAGCTATTTTAGATGCGGATAAACAAGGATTTTTAAGAAGTCATAGAAGTTTGATACAAACTATTGGTAGATGTGCTAGAAATGCTGAAGGTAAGGTAATTATGTATGGTGACATAGTTAGTGATGCAATGAAAACAGCTATAGAAGAAACAAAGAGAAGAAGGGCTATTCAAATTAAATATAATGAGGAACATCATATAATTCCAAAGACGATAAATAAAAAAATAATGGATGTAGTTAGTATTAATGAAACTGATGATAAAAAGAAAAATAAAAATACTAAAAAACAAGTTAGTGATAATGAAAAGATTATTAAAGAGTTAGAGGAAGAAATGCAAAAGGCAGCTAATAACTTAGACTTTGAGCGTGCTATGGAACTTCGTGATATAATATTTGAAATGAAAGTAAATTAACATATTATTTATTATGTTTAGTCATGCGTAAGCATGGCTTTTTATATATTGCAATAAGTACAATTGTTTGATATAATTGATGTATAAATTTAGTTGTTTTATGATAGAATATTAAACTGAAGGTGATTTAAGTGGATAAAATTATAGTAAAAGGTGCTAGAGAAAATAATTTAAAAAATGTTAATATAGAAATACCAAAAAATAAATTAACGGTAATGACAGGAGTATCAGGAAGTGGTAAGTCGTCGCTTGCTTTTGATACTATATATGCAGAAGGCCAAAGAAGATATGTGGAAAGTTTATCTGCCTATGCAAGACAATTTTTAGGAAGTACAACAAAACCTGATGTTGATTCGATAGAAGGACTTTCTCCATCAATTTCAATAGATCAAAAAACGACTAATAACAATCCTAGATCAACTGTTGGAACTGTTACAGAAATATATGATTATTTCAGACTTTTATTTGCACGTATTGGTGTACCATATTGTCCTAATCATAATATTCCAATATCTAGTCAATCAATAGAAGAAATGACGACTCAAATAATGAACGAAAAAGACAAAACAAAACTAATTATTATGTCTCCAGTTGTATATGGCCAAAAGGGTACATTTAAAGATTTGATTGACAACTTAAGAAAAGATGGCTATGTAAGGGTAAAAATAGATGATGAAGTAAAGGATTTAAGTGATGATATTGTCCTTGATAAAAATAAAAAACATAATATACTTGTAATAATAGATAGGGTAATTAAAAAAGAAGACTCAAGAAGTAGAATATATGAAGCAATAGAACTTGCTTGTAAATTGTCAAAAGGTAAAGCAGTTGTTGAAGTACCAGGAAGTAAAGAAATAGTTATGAGTGAGGCATTTGCATGTCCACATTGTGATTTTTCCCTAGAAGAACTAGAACCTAGAATGTTTTCATTTAATGCACCATACGGTTCATGCCCAGATTGTAAGGGACTTGGGTTTAAACAAAAGATTAGTGAGAAATTGATTATTCCTGATAAGGAAAAAACACTTGCAAGGGGCGGAATAGAACCTCTTGCTGGTATGGATGATCAAAATATTTACATAAAAAAACTAGAAATAGTTTGTAATAAATATAATATTGATATGAACAAAAAGATGAAAGATTTAACTAAGAAGGAGTTAGATATAATTCTTTATGGAACAAAAGAACCTATAGAGTTTAATTTTAAAACAAGAAGTGGTAATCAAATGAATAGTTATGAACCATATGAGGGTGTTTTAAATAATCTAGAAAGAAGATATTTTGAAACAAATAGCGAGTTCATAAGAGAATGGCTTGGTAAGTACATGGTAGAGCTTACTTGTCCTACTTGTAAAGGAAAAAGACTTAAAGAAAGTGTATTATCTGTTTTGATAAATAAAAAGAACATCATTGATTTAACTGATATGAATGTAGATAAGTTATATAATTTCTTTGATAAATTGAAGCTTAGTAAAGAAAAAGAAGAAATAGCGCATCTTTTGATTAAAGAAATAAAATCTAGATTAGAGTTTTTACATAATGTGGGATTAGGTTATTTAACTTTATCTAGAAGTGCTGGTACATTATCAGGAGGAGAAGCTCAAAGAATTAGACTTGCAACACAAATAGGATCTCAGTTAACAGGAGTTTTATATGTGTTAGACGAACCATCTATAGGACTTCATCAAAGAGATAATCAAAGACTTATAGATTCACTTTTAAAAATGAGAGATCTTGGTAATACCTTAATAGTAGTAGAACATGATACTGATACAATGTTAGAAGCTGATTATTTAGTTGATGTAGGTCCAGGCGCAGGTGATCATGGAGGTACTATTGTATCTTGTGGAACTCCAGAAGAAGTTATGCAAGATGATAATAGTTTAACTGGAAGATATTTAAGTGGTAAAGAAAAAATAGAGGTTCCTAAAAAAAGAAGAAAAGGTAATGGAAAATTTATAGAAATAAAGGGAGCTAAAGAAAATAACTTAAAGAATATAAATGTTAAGTTCCCGCTTGGAAAACTTGTACTTGTAACAGGAGTATCAGGTTCTGGTAAGAGTAGCTTAGTAAATGAAATTTTATATAAATCACTTATGCTTGAAGTTTATAATTCACGTGTTATACCTGGAAAGCATAAAAGTATCAAAGGTACTGAAAACATAGATAAAGTAATAGATATAACACAAGATCCAATAGGAAGAACGCCTCGTAGTAATCCTGCAACATACATAGGTGTATTTGATGATATAAGAGATGTTTTTGCTAACACTAAAGAAGCAAAAATAAGAGGTTATGAAAAAGGTAGATTTTCATTTAATGTAAAAGGTGGTAGGTGTGAAGCTTGCTGGGGAGACGGTGTTAAAAAAATTTCAATGAATTTTTTACCAGATGTTTATGTTCCTTGTGAAGTATGTGGTGGCACTAGATTTAATAAGGAAACGTTAGAGGTAAAATATAAGGGAAAAACCATATATGATGTACTTGGAATGCGCACGGAAGAAGCATTAGAATTTTTTGAAAATCATCCAAAGATAAAAAGAAAACTTCAGGTTTTAATGGATGTAGGGCTAGGTTATATTAAATTGGGACAAAGTGCACCTACCCTATCAGGAGGAGAAGCATCGCGTGTTAAGCTTGCTAAAGAGCTTCAAAAGAAACCAACTGGTAAAAGTATATTTATCTTAGATGAACCTACAACTGGACTTCATAGTGATGATATAAAAAAATTACTTGTTATACTAAATAGAATAGTTGATAACGGAGATACGGTTGTAGTTATTGAGCATAATCTTGATGTTATAAAAGTGGCTGATCACATAATTGACCTTGGACCAGAAGGTGGTGACGAAGGAGGAACCATTATTTGTGAAGGGACTCCTGAGAAGGTAGCTAAATGTAAAGAATCATATACTGGACAGTATTTAAAGAAAGTTTTATAATTGGCGAAGGATTTGAAAGTTAAAGTAGAATAATAAGATAGAAGCGATATTACTTTTATCTTATTTTTTTATGAATTTCTTATGATTTAAATATTAACTTTAAAAACTTTAAAAATGATAAAATATTCTTGATACGGAGGTATATATAATGAGTGATGTTAAAATTTCATGGATTGATACAAAAAAGAACATAGAACATTTAGCAGAAAAGTATAACTTATATACATTATCCGTTTGTATGCCACAAGAATCGTTAGAAGAAAATTATAAGTTGAAGTTAATTTCCACTTCTGACGTAGTGGAAAAATACATAAAAATACCTAAGGATGAAATATCAAAAAGAATAGACTTTATAAATTATGTAAGATTTTCATACAACAAATTAACAAGCGATGAAAGAAAGATTATTTACTGGACATATTTTGATAAAGAAAACAGGTATGATGACAGATACATTGCAAATAACTTAGGTTTTTCACTTGGTTATTATTATATTAAAAAGAAAGATACGCTAATAAGATTTGCGTTTTCATTAGGAATAGAGGTTAAATAATGGTAGGAAGAATAAAAAGATTATATCCAAATTACTTAATATTAATAAGAAAAAATAATAATTTATATAATTTGGATGGGGAAATAATAAATAAAAACAAAATAAAGACAAAATATGTAATTATAGATGAATTTATGTACGAAGTTCACAAAAAAAGAACTTAGTTTTTTATAATATTAATTATTATTTTTAGTTTGCTGTGATATAATTATAGTGGTGGTAATTATGAAGAAAGGTAAAAATAATAATTTTGTTAATAAAATAAACATATTTTTAGAGTGGCTTATATATATGCTTGTATATGCTCTTATTTTATGGACGTCATCTCAAGTATTTAAATCAATATACATTGAAAACTTTTTGGTTGGATTTATTTCAGCAGTAATAATATATATATTAAATAAGACTTTAAAGCCATTTTTAGTTACTTTATCAATTCCTATAATAGGAATGACACTTGGCTTATTTTATTTCGTTATAAATTTTATTATTTTACTTATAACTGATTTAATTATGGGAAAATATGTTTATATGACAGGATTTTTATCACCTTTTATAGTATCTATACTAATTAGTATAGTAAATTTAATAGTTGATAATTTAATTATTAAACCTATATTAGAAAGGTGTGAGGAATAATGAATCCAGTAGCTTTAAAACTTGGTAATTTAACAGTAACTTGGTACGCTATATTTATTCTTTCTGGAATAATAGTTGCATATATACTAATTAATAAAGAATCAAAGAAATATAATATTTCTTCTTCTTTTGTTTCTAACCTAATTTTTTGGTGTGTTATATTTGGAATAATAGGTGCAAGAATATATTATGTCTTGTTTAATTTAGATTATTATATGCAAGATCCAATAGAGATAATAAAAATATGGAATGGTGGTTTAGCTATACACGGTGGAATAATAGCAGGGATAATAACTTTAGTAGTATATTGTAAGAAGTATAAAATTAATATATTAAAAATGACTGATATTGCATGTGTTGGTGTAATTATTGCACAAGCAATAGGACGTTGGGGTAACTTTTTTAATGGTGAAGCTCATGGCGGAATAGTATCTAGAACTTTTTTAGAGAATCTTCATTTACCTAATTTTATAATAGAGGGTATGCACATAGGAAAGTATTATTATGCTCCAACATACTTATATGAGTCTATTTTAAATGTTATTGGTTTTATATTGTTGATAATTATAAGAAAGTTTAAAAAAACAAAACTTGGAAACATAACTGCATTATATTTAATTTGGTATGGAATTGTAAGATTTATAATTGAGAGTATGAGAACTGATAGTCTTCTTTTAGGAAGTATAAAAATAGCACAATTAATATCTATAATTATGATTATAATAGGTATAATTATGTTAGCAGTAACTAGTATAAAATGCGACAGATATAAAAACGTAGAAGGTGGTTCTAATGAATAATTATGACGTAATTATAATAGGAGCAGGTCCAGCAGGCTTATCCGCTGCACTATACTTAAAAAGAGCCGGAGTAAATCCGCTAATAATTGAAAAAGAATCTCCAGGAGGTACTCTAAACAAGGTTAAAAACATACAAAATTATCCTGGATATACTGAGCAGTCTGGGCTTAAGCTTGCATTTAGAATGTATAGTCAAGTAGAAGAATTAAATATAAAAATAGTAGTAGCAGAAGTAACCAATATAAATAAAGATAATTTATTTTCTGTTGTAACATCTAAGGGAAATTATACAGCACCTTATCTAATATTATCCACAGGAAAAGTTTCAAAGAAATTGGAATGTAACAATGCTAAAAAGTTTGAACAAAATGGTATATCTTACTGTGTTACATGTGATGGCAATTTATATAAGAATAAAGATGTTGCAGTAATTGGTAGTGGATTATCAGCATATGATGCAATTACGTATTTAAGTGGCATTGCAAATAAAATATACTTAATAAATAAAGAGCAAACCTTTAAATATGATATTAAAAATTATAAAAATGTAGAAGTAAAAAATGGTTTAAATGTAGAAGACATAATAGGGGAAGAAAAACTAGAGAAAATTAAAACTAATAAGGATTTGATAAAAGTAGACGGTGTTTTTGTTTGTTTAGGAGAAAAGAAAAATGCTTTTTACTATGAAAGTTTAAATTTAAAATCAGATAAAAAGGGATTAATAGTTGATAATAATATGCAAACTAACATGGATAATGTTTATGCATGTGGTGATATGATAAGCAAAAGTCTATACCAAGTTATAACAGCGACTAGTGAGGGAGCGGTAGCTGCAACTGATATAATAAAGAAAATAAAGAAGCCAG
>CAVAWS010000089.1:0-6146 GCA_963592455.1 Paratractidigestivibacter sp.
AAGTATTAGTTGTAGTAGCATTTGAACAACATGCCATTTTAAAAACCTCCTTTTATTATTTATTAAACGTAAGCACCTATTATGATTACTAATAAGATAAATAATACTAATATGATTCCAGCACCAGTTGCATAATTATTTCCCATAATTCATTCCTCCTTTTTGTCTTTTCAAAGTATAATATGGTAATACCATAAAAAGTGTGATTATGTTTTATAAAAAAAGTTGTGTTTTATATTAGAATTTGTTATGATATATAAGTAAAACTTATAGGAGGATATGATAAAATGGCAGAACAAAAGAAAAAAAGTGAAGCTAAAAAAAATACAACTACTAAAGCAAAAAGTAATAATAAAACTTCTAAAAAAGTAGAAAGTAAAAGTAAAAAAGTTGAAGGAAAAAAAGAAGTTAAAACAAGACAAGTAGTTGATACATACGAAGCTATGCTAAAGGAAAAGAAGAATAAAAAAGGATTTAAAGCTTGGTTTAACAACTTAACTTTAGAACAATTAGTTGTTGGGGGCGTTGTTATAATAGCAATCTTATTAATAGTTTTAATTTTTGTATCTACTAAGAATACAAAAACTTCTAAGGGTGACGATATAGTTGCAAAATTAAATGGTAAGGTAATTACAGCTGATGAGTTATATAGTGAACTTAGAACTCAAGGTGGAAGAAGTATATTAACTAGTATGATTGATGAATACATATTAGATAAAGAATATAAAACAACTGATGAAATGAAGAAAACTGCTGAAGCAACAGTTAAGAGTTATAAAAGTAGTTACGGTGATAGCTATAAAACGTTCTTAAGTAATTATGGTATTTCTGATGATAAGGAGTTAAAAGAGTTATTAATTCAACAAACAAAACAAGAAAAAGTTGTTGAAGCCTACATTAAGAAAAATATAACTGATAGTGAAATGAAAAGTTATTATGATAGTAATATCAAAGGTGATATAAAAGCTAGTCATATATTAATATCAGTAGATGAAGATGCATCTGATGAAGATAAAGAAAAAGCTAAGAAAAAAGCTGAAGAAATTATTGAAAAATTAAAAAACGGAGAAGATTTTGCAAAACTTGCTAAAAAATACTCTGATGATGATGAATCTAAAAAAGATGGTGGTAACTTAGGATACTTTAATACTGGAGACATGGTTGAAGCATTTGAAGAAGCTGCTTATAATTTAAATGTTGATGAGTATACTACTGAACAACTTATGGTTATCATATAATTAAAAAAACTGGTGAAAAAGATAAACCATCTTTTAAAAAATCAAAAAGTACAATAATAGAAAAAATTGTTGATGATAAAAAGGAAAATGATACTACCATAACAGCTAAAGCTATGAAAGCTTTAAGAGAAAAATATAAGTTAAACATAAAAGATAAATATCTTAAAAAAGCTTATAATGATTATGTAGAAAGTTCTATTACTACAACTACTACTACAACTACAACATCATCTAGTAACTAAAAAAAGGATTTTTAAAAATCCTTTTTTATTTTATCTATTTCATCTAAGCTATACCCTTTAGATAATAACTTTCCCTTTATAAAGTAATCAAGTTCATTACCATTATATTTTTTACTATACTTATTAAATAATTTACTATATTCCTTGGTCAATTTATTAGTATCAGTCTTTATTTCATACTTACCTAGT
Organism: Paratractidigestivibacter sp.; assembly: GCA_963592455.1. Taxonomy (GTDB): domain Bacteria; phylum Bacillota_I; class Bacilli_A; order RF39; family UBA660; genus Aphodocola. The sequence goes on from CAVAWS010000089.1 coordinate 1,670, forward strand.
TCATCTAAAATCATGTTTTTATCATAACCTAAGTTAATAAAATAGTTAAGTAATTTCATTTTTATTTCGTTTTTGCTACCCTTTTTAATCTTTATTTGTTTGCCAATTAAATTATATAATTTTTCTCTTAATAACTCATCATCTATATCCTCTATTACTTCAAATGCTATATCACTAGATACACCATTTTTTATTAAATTACTTTTTATCTTATATGGTCCAGATGGTGATAATAACATTTGATCATTTACATATGCTTTTGCATAAGAAAAATCATTTACATATCCTTCTTTAGTTAATCTTTCTATTGTATTATCGATATCTTTTAAATAAGCACCCTTTTTTTCTAGATATGTTATAACTTCTTTTTTACTTCTTACCCTAACAGATATATAATTTAATGCCATCATGTATAAGTTATATTTATTATTTTGTTTTATTATATCCTCTATTTTACTTTTTTTTATTTCTTTTGTTAAAAGAAGATTATTATTTATAATTACATCTTCATATAAACTAATACACGAATTATCATCTAAATATACCTTATATTTATCTTTTGATGTTTTTTTAAATTTTACTATTTTCATATATTCCCCCTAACAATGAACGAAATAACAAAAATTATTTTAATTTTTATATTTTTCTATTTTTAACACACTCTCTCATTAAATAAAAAAAACCAATACTAATCTACTCGTATTAGGTCTTCCATTATTTCTTCTAAAGCTCTTCCGATATTCTTTTTAGACTTATATTTGTCTTCACTCATTTGATAATGCTTTGTTTCGGAAATTTCTTTACTTCTTCTCGCAGCAATATGAACAAGTAGATATTTTGATCCAACTTTAGTAAGTAGTTTATCTATTGATGGATAAATCACTAATATCACTCTCCCTCATTAATAGAATACCACTAAATAAATAGTAATATCAATAGAATTTACATTTTTTTACAACTTTTTACATCATTTTAGCTTTTTTCTCTGTTATAGTACCATTACCTTGCAATGATTTATAAGAATCCATCTTAGCTAATGTATCATTAAATGAATGTAATTTAGCTATATCTTCATTTGATAATTCACTACTAAAAATTAATTTTTCTTGAAGTTTTTTAGCTAATTTAGTTAACTCTTTCATGTTATTTTTTCCATCTTTATTTATGTTTGAATAAAAAATATTTACATAATTACCTATTTCTTTTCTATCTTTTAAATTATCACTACGTCTAGCAAGTTTAAATAAATCATCAGTATCATAATACTTAGCTAATAATTCATAAGCTAGCTCTATTAAAGTAGTATCATCATCACTTCCAACTATCATTTTATGAGTTCTTTCAGCAGCAATTCTAGTTAAACCATCGCTGTCTGATTCAAGCCTTGCTTTTACTAATATATCATATTCTTCTTTTCTATTTAGTTTTTCCATAAATTTACTAAATATAATCTGAGTATCAATAATCTCAACTAATCCATTTTTATCTAAATATACTTTAAACTCATCTTTTTTATCATCATTATTAGGATATGTTTTTTCTACTACTTCTTTTATTAAAATAGGATTATTAAAAATATTCTTTTCTAAAAATCCTTTAACTCCTCTACTTTCACAAAAGTAATTAAATAATTCTTTATCCTGATTATAAAATTCATTCACATTATACATAACTTTTTTTCTCCCTGTATTATCTTAATCATTATACCATAAATTAAAAAAAGAAGATATATTTAAATATCTCCTTTAGAAATTTTGTCCTGCACAACCTGGATCTACATTTGTTATAGTATTTTCCTCAGAACAAGTATACTCTGGCCTATATGTATGCTCTATAATATGATTATTTATAACTCTTGTATGAATTGGACATACGTGTTCTACTTTATGACATATGTTTCTTTCAATACATCTTTCAATTGGTTGTTCAATTATTGGATCACATCCACATGGATCTTGGTTGCAACAATATTCTTGTTGCCATGCGTTTTGGCAACATTTATTATTAAAAAACATTTAAAATCCCCCTTATCACTTTATAATATGAGAATTTTAAATGTTTGAATAGGTTTATACCTTATATTTGTTAATTATTTTTTTCTATTTGAAAATTTAATAATCTTTCACACGTTTTTTCATATAAATCTTGTTCATGAAGGATTGTATCTGTTAAAAACATTTTATCATTTTCATACTCTTTTAACCCTCTAATGTAAAAGGATTTATCATCGTCCAGTACAATAAATGGCATAATATTATTTCTTAAACATTCTTTAAACATTATTATTCTACCAACGCGTCCATTTCCATCTCCAAAAGGATGAATTCTTTCAAATTTAAAATGAAAATCTAAAATATCTTCTATGGTAATGTTATTTTTAGAATTATACTCCTTTAATAGTTGTTCAATTTCTTCTTCCACATTTTCTGGTGCAGTGGTATTAATAACATTAACTACACCTATTATATTTGGAACAACCTTAAATCCACCAACATTATATCTAGGATTTTCCTCATCACTGGTATTCCTTTTCAGTATCTTATTCATTTCAATTATCATCTCTTTTGTTATTAATTCATCTACATTATCTAACATGTAATCAAATAATTTAAAATGATTTTTAGATTCAATTAAGTCATCTAGTTTAATTAGTGATTCACTTTTTGGGATAAAAGAAGATGTGTCATATATCGCTTCAGTTTGTTCACTAGTTAATCTACTACCTTCAATTTTATTTGAATTATAAGCAAAATTAACCTGTGAATAATGATATATATTACCTTTAAATTTTGACCTTTTTTGTGCAATTAACTCGTTTTTAATTTTACTTATATTCATATTACATATCCTCCAATAAAATATTAATGGCAAATTCACATCAAAGTATTTATATAAAGTTTTGACTTTTTATAATTATCGTTTTTATCATCTATACGTATTAAAATGGCATTTTAAAATTTCCGTTTTTCATCATTTTCATCATTTTTTTCATTTGATCAAATTGATTTAAAAGCTTATTAATGTCTTGTACACTAGTTCCACTACCCTTTGCTATTCTTTGTTTTCTAGATGATTTTATTATACTAGGATCTTTTCTTTCTTTTAAAGTCATAGAAGATATCATGGCTTCTAACTTAGAAAACTCCTTTGGATCTACGTGTATATTATTTAAGCCTAATTTTCTAGCACCTGGAATTAATTTAATTAAGTTTTCTAGTGGTCCTAGTTTTTTTACTTGTCTAAGTTGTGATAAAAAATCATCTAAGTCCATCTTCCCCGATTGTATTTTTTTAACGGTACCCATTGCTTCTTCTTCATCTATAACAGATTCAGCTTTTTCTATTATAGACATAATATCTCCATTACCAAGTATTCTAGATACCATTCTTTCTGGATCAAAAGTTGTTAATCCGTCTAATTTTTCTGATGTACCAATAAACTTAATAGGTACATTTGTTAAGTGTTTAGCACAAAGTGCAACTCCACCCTTAGTATCTCCATCCATCTTAGTTAATATTGTACCCGTTAATTTAAGTGATGAATTAAAACCATTAATAACGTTTATAGCATCCTGACCTATCATAGCATCTACTACTAATAATATTTCATCAGGTTTTACTGCATCATTTATATCTTGTAATTCTTTCATCAATTTTTCATCAACATGTAATCTACCTGCTGTGTCTATAAGTACTAAATCATAGTTATTTTCTTTTGCATAAGAAAGTCCGTTTTTAACTATTTGAACAGCGTCTTTTTTTCCTTCTTCATAAACTTCTATATTTAATTCTTTACCAAGTGTCTTAAGCTGTTCTATAGCAGCAGGTCTATATACATCAGCTGCTATAAACATAGGCTTCTTCTTATTTTTCTTTCTAAGTAAATTTCCTAGTTTACCAATCGTAGTTGTTTTACCACTACCTTGAAGTCCAACTAGCATTATTATACTAGGATTTGAATTTAAAGAAAGTTCACTATCTTCACTTTCTAATAGTTTTAACAACTCATCTTTTAATATTTTTAAAAAGACATCACCTGGTTTTAAACTCTTTTTTACCTCTTCACCAAGTGCTTTTTCTTTTACGTTATTAGTAAACTCCTTAACTACTTTATAGTTAACATCAGCTTCTAAAAGAGCTAATCTAACATCTCTTAAAGCTTCACTTATGTTATCTTCAGTAATTTTTCCATAACCTTTTATTTTATTTACAGCATTTTCTAATTTTTCTGTTAAGCTTTCAAACATATATATCACCTTTTCTAATTATAACAAAAAAACTAGATATAATCTAGTTTTATATTAATTATAAATTCTAATAAATATGTATAACACTATACATATTGCTAATAGACCTGCTACAATTAAAAGTAATGGATCTATGTGTTTATCAACTACAACATTTGTATTATCAACCTTAAAACTTTTTTTATTATTCATTAAAGTTTCTGCACCATACTTTTTCTTAGGTCTTCCCAC
>CAVAWS010000090.1:0-5793 GCA_963592455.1 Paratractidigestivibacter sp.
TTTATGATGTATTCTTTATTACTTTCTAATGTTTTAAATTTTATTTTTTCTAATTTTTCTGTATTAGATAATTTATTATATTTCATTACAGATACATTATATTCATCTTTAATATTATTACTATAACTTCCCATTATAGAAGTATAAATGTTATCATAATTTTTATTTGATACACTATTTATTACATAATATTCACTACCATATGTATCATAAGATACATAATCGTATGTATTATATGAATTTTTTACTAACCAAGCTCCTTGTATTGTTTTTTTAGTACCAGTACAATTTGAAGAGATAGACATACTTCCTGTATTTGAAAGACATACGTCAAGTGTGTAATTATCATTCCAACCTATTATAGCAACATCATGATCTAATGATGATTTATTTAATGAATCTTTATAATATAATTTAATACTATTATTACTTATCATATCATCGTTATCATTCTTATATGAAACATATGAACCACTTCCAGCGGAAATAGCTATTCCAACTGAAGCATTATTAATTATCTCTTGTTTAACTATATTTATAAAATTCTTACTTGACAATCCTGACTTAGTATCATAATTACTATCACTAGGTAATTGATAATAACCATTTACAGTATATATAGCATTATCTATATTCCATACCTTATCAGGTGCTTTTTTACCGGTCGTTGTATAAGTATCAAAAGAATCCTCTAAAACAGGTGAAATACCGTTTATAACGCCAGATAAAAACCTAGAAGAATTGCCACCAGAAGCAAGTTTATAGCTACTAGATATATATGGATTTCTATTTATATCAACTGATTCATTACTACTAGAAGTTGCATAGTCTATTTGCCTTTCAGATAAATCAACATTGCTTGTTGCAAGACCTTCTTTAATTAATTTAGACTCTAATACAGAAGTAAGAGCAAAATCCCAGCATAATGGATAAGAACCCTGATTCTTTAAACTAGTTACATAATTTTTTCCATCACTATTTCTAGAATCATATTTACTATTAAAATCACTTGAAACCTTATCATATGAATAATCAACAGTTGTTATATTAGGAACATATGAACTATCACTATTATTTTCCAAATATATTATAAAATCCGGATTTAAATAAGCCTCTCCATTTTTCTTATTCTTCTCAGTTTTAAGAATAATACCGGTTTCTTCATAATATTTAATAATATAATTATAGGCTTTTTTAGGTAAATATGTATAATCACTACTCAAAAAAATATTACTCGATGATTTAGTTTTAACTTCTTTGTTAACAGTTAAAAATTTAGTAGGTAATATAACTGTTAAAATTAAGGCACATAAAACTATCAACTTCTTTTTCTTGTTTAATTTATTAATTATACGTTTCATAATACACCTACTATCTTATTTAAGTATATCAAATTTTTATCCATATAAAAACAGTTAGTTAAAAAACTAACTGTAAACTTTACATATTATTTTTTCTTTTTATTTTTAAGTGCTATAGCCACAACGATTATTATCACAACAACAGCTGCTATACCAAATGTTATATAGGCTGTATTATTTGAACTAGTTTTACCACCTTTAATAGTGATTAATTGTTCAACATTATCAACAATCGAAGCTCCATTAACTGTGGCCAATTCTATTCCTTTAGTAGTTGAACCATTAGATTTAATAACTAATATTTTTCCATCAGCATTTTTATAATTTCTTACAGCTTTAACTGTAACTTTACCAAACAAAACATCTTTTTTATCAACGTTACTCCAATATAATAATAATCTGTTATTTTCCGTCTCCCCATCCCAAGCAGAATCTTTTTCTATAGAAACAATTTCAAGATTTCCAGAAACAGAAACAGTTGCATCAACACCTATAATTGAATTTTCAGAATTACCGTTAATTGTACATGTTAATTTTTCACCCATTTTTATTTTACTTTTTGGACAATTAATTTCTATTTTGTCTTCAGCATTTACAATAATTGGCATCAAAAATAATGAAATTGTAATAATAACCAGCATTAACTTGTTTTTCATATATCGTATCTCCTACTTACTTATTTTATCAAGTTTCTTTTTACCAATAATTACTATAGCTGCTGCAAATGCAACTATCATTGTTATTATGATGACATTTGTATCCATAGTTTTAGGATTACCACTAGTTGTAGTAGAATTATCTGTTTGTGTGCTTGAAGATGCATTTTCAATTGTAAAATCAATGGTTTTATCAGCAACAGTTAATGCTCCAGAACTTCCTTCTGCAGTTTCACCAGTATATGCTGCAACTTCTATTTCAGTTAAAGTTAACTGCCCAGTACTTCCAACTGTTGCACCATCTGCAGCACCAATTACAATTGTACCTAATTTTGCTGGCGATGATTGTTCAGTACCATTAACAGTTAATTTATTATCTGTAAATTCTCCATTTGTCCACGAAGAATCTTTTTCTCCTGAAACTATTTTTATAGCTCCAGAAACAGATACCGAAAATTGTCCTCCAATAACATTTGTATTGTCAGATGTTTGCCCATATATTGAACAAGAAACAGTTGATCCTAAAGGGATTGTTTTGGAACAATCCACATTAATATCACCAGTTCTATCTTCTGCGTATATACTAATTGGCATAATTAACATCATTATTGATATTAATAGTAATCTACATATTTTTTTTCTCATATTTTTCCTCCTTATTTAGTATTACATTTACCATAACTATTACATATCTTTTTAATTTTTCCTAAATCAAACAAGTGTAAATATGCTACGTCAGAAATACTTATTCTTCCGTTTCCATCAACATCTGCTATTTTAAGTGTATCAGAACTACTAAATTTAACTCTTCCTCTTATATAATTATATAATAAAGCAACGTCAGTATTTGTAACTTTTCCATTACAATCAATATCACCTATTAGTCTTGATTCATAGTTTATACTACAAGTACCTACTACTGTTGTTGTAGTCGCTTTAGTAGTTGTAGTTGTTGTGCTATCGGTATCATCTTGATCACTGTTATCAGATGAATCATCACTTGAATCACTATCAGAACCATCATCAGAAGTATCATCATCTACAGCCTCTTGAGTAGTTTCTTCTTCGGTTATTTCTTCCTCAGTAGTTTCCTCTTCAGTTGTTTCTTCTTCGTCATCATCTATAACAGATGAATTATTTGAATTCGAAGTGCCACAACTATCTGAATAAGTTTGACATGATTGAGCTAAAGAGCCTACTGCATATGATTTATCTTTACCTACAAAGTTACTTGGAAGCATTCCAATAATTGAACTTCCCTTTACATATCCTAAAGCTATATATAAATAGTTTGTTTTGCTTGTAGCAATCTTTTGACCTTTATATACTCTGTCACCTTTTTTAACGGATATACTCTTTAAGTTAGAATAAGTATGAATATACGTTTCTCCATCAATACTTGATGCTATATATACTGTTTGACCTGTATTTTTACTATCAGATGTTGTAGTTATACTTTTTATTGTACCAGAATCCATTGCGTATACATTTTTTGCAGAACCAGTTTTTAATTCCATACCATATACCGTGTTTCCGTTTTTCTTAGTATTTTTAGTTTTTGCATATTTATTAAAGCTTCCTGAATACATACTTGAACTTGTTAACGCACCAGATGTACTCTTTGTTAAAGGGTTAAGTAAATATGCTGTTTCCCAATATCTATTTCTAAGCATTAAACTGAAATAACCAGTTCCTAATGAATTTTTAAATGTTAATTTAGCTGTCTTATTAGCAGCAGATTCACTACCATTTTTTGCAGTTCTACTAGTTGCTTTAAGAACAGTTTCATTTAACTTACCAACTTTAAATACATTTGAATTGCTTGATGTAACTGTTGTATTTGAAATTGATCCCCTAATTAATTTAGTACCAACAATTATATTATAATATGATAATTTATATTTTCTAATAGAATTATCAATTGTTATACCATTTTTAACAAAGTAATTAACATAACATTTCTTACTTCCACTATATATTGCTGTATAGTAATAATCTCCAGTTGAATATGTTTTTTGAAAACTATTTGCGTTACCATTTTGGCTCCAATTACTTGTTAAATTAACAATACTTACACTATTAAACTTACCATACTTGCTATCAGTTCCTGATTTACCACCACCATATTTATAGCTGTCACCAGTAACTTTATACGCCTTTGTCATGATATATAAGTTTTTCTTTTCTGTTGCTGTTAATGCACCTACATTAGTAGTCATTTTTATTTTACCATTTACTAATTGAACACTTGGTGCAACCGGACAATTACCTGCTGGTAACTTTAATAATTGAGCTTCTGCTATACCAGTAGTCTTTTTAGTTGTCGTTGTTTTCTTTGTAGTTTTTTTAGCTGTAGTCTTTTTTGTAGTTGCTGCTTTTTTTGTAGTTTTCTTTGTAGTAGTTGCTGCTGATATTTTAACTTTAGTACTAACTGACTTAGTACCATATTTAGCAGTTATTGTAACAGTACTAGCTTTTGTACATTTAATTATAATTTTATTACTTCCTGATGTGCTCTTAGAACAACTACCTGTAGATGGTTTTACTGTATAACTTGAACTTCTATTTTGAAAGTTTATATTTTTAACTGTACATGTTACATTCGAACCAACTTTCTTTGTACCAGAACATGTTATACTCATGTTTTTACCCGCTACTGTTGTTGTAGTTTTATTCTTAACTGTAGACTTTTTAGTTGTCGTTGTTTTCTTTGTAGTTGCACTAGCTATACTAGATGCGTTTATAACAGCTTTTGCATTACCCTTATTAGCTACTTTATTACCTGACTTTGAAACTAAAGCCGGATATGACTTACCTTTCTTAGTACATGTATATGTATAAGTCGATGTTGCAGTTGATGATGATGATGCTGAACCAGATTTAAGTGAACATCCTGCACCATTACTTACAAAATATGGCTTTAAATATGTTCCATCATATTTATAAGTTACTTTTGCTGTGTATACAGTTTTGCTACTATTATAACTTCCACTTACTGAAACACTTGGTTTATTAAATGACTTAAATGATAAAGATTCCTTTTCACTATTTTGACTTTTAACAGTACCATTTACTATTTTTTGATAATTTAAATTAAATGTAATTTTTCCACCAGATGAAACCATAGAAATTGGAATTTTTACATTTATTGTATTACTGCCACTTTTAGGACAATGAGCTTTACCAGAATAAACTTGAGTTCCTCCACCTACTATTGATCTTAAATACCAATAATCACTAGCTGTACAACTCATTTCCATTGGAACATTAACATACATGTTTACCCAGTCCCATGTTGCTTTACTATTTTTCATACTTTGATGAATCGCACCACTTAACTTATCAGTAGCAATATTACCTGATAATTTAGTAGTATTATTTCCTACCATTGTCGTTAAATCTAATCCACCAAATACTGCTAATAATATACCAGCAAATAGTACGATAGATGAAACTATGATAGATTCTCTTTTTAGTTTAGTATCAGCAAGTTTAGGCCTACCAACGCTATACTTTTCTTCGTCTTCTTGTTTTTTTCTAAACATTTTAACACCTTCTTACTATACTCCTTTCTATTATAGAAAAATTATAACATATAATCATTTTTTAGTCCATATAATAAAATTAAAATGTAAACCTTTTTATATCTAGTTGCACTTAATTGCGCACTTTAGAGTGATTCAATTATTTTATTTATATTATTAACAAATTAAATTAAAAAGGTTGTATAATTTTTAATGTGTGTAATGTGTAAAACATTATATACACTTTTTTGC
>CAVAWS010000091.1:0-6707 GCA_963592455.1 Paratractidigestivibacter sp.
CTGGCATTTTCTTTTTTCCTCCTTCGTTAATTCCTCCAAATTCTTCAACTTTACAACTCATCCTCTTCGGACACTCGAGTTATAAATCCAAATTTGTGCGTATTTTCTTTCCCTACCAGAAAAGCCGTACTTATTATAACACATTAATATTATATGTTACAAGGGATTTTTTTATATTTTATAAAGAAAAAGAGGTTAAATAATAACCTGCTTTTTTTCATCTTAATCATATTATAAAACCATTTTTACTTTTTATTTCTGAACTTGTGTAAAATGGTTTTCCACTTATTTGTAAAAATCTTTCATAGTTAGTTACCTCAGAAGGCGTTAATTTCTCCTTATTTTGAATTTTGCTAGCTAACTCATTTTGCTTTTTGATAACTAAGTCATAAACATATTCAAAAAACTCTTTATTAGTAAATTCTTCAACAAGCATTTCTAATAGTTTTTGATGTTTTAACCAATCCTTCTTAAGCTTTTTTTCATCAAAAGTTTTAGGACAAGGACCTCCAACATGCATAGGTTTTACCATTAATCCACAAGATGGCCTTTTTTCCTCATCATAAAAACATCCATCTTCCTTAAGCATTTTACATGGGCCACCATTTGTAAATAAATCAACTATATCACAATCTTTATTTCTTGCTCTTAAAAATAGTATAAGAGTCCAAGCATCAGGATTAAACCTAAACCCAGTCGTAGGAAAAGCATCTATTGATATATTTCCCTTTAATAGTTCTTTTTTTATTGTTATATATTTCATCTTCTTAAAATCACTAGGCATATACATACATCCAGATACCTTACAACAAGAGCCTTTACATTTAGAACATAAATCTTTGTTTATATAAATATTTTCCATAATATTCACCCCTTAAAACATAACGTTTGTAATATTATACTTAAAACACTTTAAAAGTCAAGATATTAATCTTGACTTACTTTTTAGGAAATTTTTTAACATAACAATTTTTAAATCCTACACAATAATAACCAGCCAGTTTACCATATTCATCATGAATTTTTTCAGAAGTAGGCACCTTACAATCTTTATTAACACATAAAAGGCATCCCGTGTTTTCATCTATATACTTTTGATCACAAGTAGACTCTAAGTAAATTCTTTTATAAAAACTTCCACGCTTCTTTTTCTTACTTATTCTTAACTTTTCTACATCACTTACATCAATGTTTTTAAAATTAGCTATTGCTCGCACAACTTCTAAAAGATCTGCAAGTTCTTCTTCTGTTTCTTCTTTTTTATTAGCGTTTATAACTTCATTAGCTTCTTCCAATAATTTATCATATAAAGCCTTTTCATATTCTTTATCATTTAAAGTTCTAGTCAAACTATATTCGTCATTTTCTTCTATTAGCTCTGGAATCTTATCCCTAACTAACTTGTTAAATTCTTTTTTCATTTTAACTCCTTTATTTTTGATAATTCATGACTCAAACTTCTAAATATTTCGTTTTCTTCGAACTTTGGTCTATCATATAAAATCCAATAATCACTTGCACAAGTAGCTTCTTTATCTATTTTACTTGCTCTATCTCCATAAAATGGTAAATCTTTTTTTGCTTCTTCTATACTAAAATATCCTTCTAAGTCATATACTTTAGCTTGCATATCACACTCTAATTTATCTATTAAATAACAAAAATTAGCTTCTTTTGTTTTTCTTTCATTAAATTCGTTTATTAAGCTTATTATTTCATCCTTAGAAGAAAGACAACCTGCTACAACGTCTACACTTTCTTTTCCTATGTTTTCTTTTTCTTCTTTAGTAATACCTGATCTTATTGAAAAATCTGGTTTTAATACCTCATCTAACTCATGAATTGTAAGCATTTTTAAAACCTTATACATATCAATATCTAAATGATATTCACTATCAATTGCAATAGAAAGCATTAAACAGCCATAAATATGCTCTGCAACTGATTCTAATCTATCTTTTGTTATACCTATCTCAATAAAACCTGTTCTTAACTTATACTTTAATTTATTAATATACAAATAATAATTAATTATATTTTTACTCTTATCCATAATACCTCCTTATAAATTAATTGGGTTAAAATCTAATTCTACTTTTATTTTACTATTACCCTCATATATTTTTATCATTTCATTTAATATTTTATATAATAATTCATCTTTCTTATACTTTAAAATAATCTCAAAATTATAAGTGTTATTTATTCTTAACACATTTGCCATTGATGGTCCTAAAACAGTTGTATTTACACTTAAATTTCTATTTAAAAACGAACTTATTTTCTTAGCTTCTCCTATACCATAATTAAAATCCTTAGAAGATATTTTAATTAACGTTAAAAAACAATATGGTGGATAATTAAGCTTTTTTCTAACCATCATTTCCCTTACAAAAAATCTTTTATAATCATGATTTTTAGCATAAACGATACTATAATGATCAGGGTTAAAAGTTTGTATTATAGCTTCTCCTTCTTTTTCTGCCCTTCCTGCTCTTCCTATTACTTGATCTAACAAACTAAACGTAGATTCACTACTTCTAAAATTAGGTATGTTTAAAGAAGAATCAGCATTTATAACACCAACTAATGTTACGTTAGGAAAATTAAGTCCCTTTGCTATCATTTGTGTACCAACTAATATATCATAATTACCACTATTAAATGCGTTAATTATCTTATCATGAGAACCCTTATTACTAGTTGTATCAGCATCCATTCTAAGCACTCTTGCATCTTTAAAAGCTCTTCTTACCTCCTCTTCTACTTTTTCTGTACCAGAACCTATTTGTCTTATTTCTTTTTCTTTACACTCTGGACATATATCTGTTTTACACCTTGCAAAACCACAATAATGGCACCTAAGCATTCCAGAAGTTTTATGATAAGTAAGAGTTATATCACAGTTAGGACACTTAAACGTATATCCACAAGAACTGCACGTTAAATATGTAGAATAACCACGTCTATTAAGAAGTAACATAACTTGTTCTTTTTTAGCTATTTTCTCTTCTATTTTTTCTTTTAATATTGAGGAAAAAGTTTTATTACCACGTCTCATCTCATTTTTCATATCAACTATGGTAACCTTTGGAAGTGGTCTTTTATTTACCCTCTCATCTAATTCTAAAAGATTATAATATCCTTTTTTAGCTCTTGCATAACTTTCTATAGTAGGAGTTGCACTTCCAAGTAAGACAGGACAACTATGAACACCAGATCTAATATTTGCAATGTCTAAAGTATTATATCTAGGATTATTTTCCTGTTTATAACTTTCAGAATGTTCCTCATCTATTATTATTATACCTATGTTCTTAAGGGGAGCAAAAACAGCAGACCTTGCACCTATTACAATATTAACTTCACCTTTTTTAATCTTTCTAAACTCATCAAATCTTTCGCCATCAGATAAAGAAGAATGAAGTATTGCTATATTATCTTTAAATATTCCCTTAAACCTAGCTGTTATTTGAGGTGTTAAACTAATTTCAGGAACAAGTATAATTGCATCTTGACCTCTTTTTATAACCTCTTTTAAGACATCTATATAAACTTCTGTTTTACCACTCCCTGTTACTCCATAAAGTAAAGTAGTAGAAGACTTACCTAAACTAGATTTTATTTTTGAAGATACTTCTTTTTGTTTATCTGTAAGTTTAATACTTCTTTCATCTAAACCAGTTATAACTTCTCTATAAACCTCTTTTTCAAACTCTTTAATTATGTTATTATCAATTAGTTTTTTTAAAGAAGACTTACTTTTAATCTCACTTTTTAAAACCTCTTTATTATTTTTTAACAACTCTATTATTTCTCTTTGAGACTTTATTTTTATATCATTTGTATTTATATCTTTATTATTTAACATAATATATGTTTTAGTTAAATATTTCTTACTAGACTTATGATTAGCTTTTAAAGCCTTAGGAAGCATTGCCTGATAAGCATATATAAGTGAACACAAATACTTTTGACTCATTACTTTTCCAAGGTTTAATAATTCTTCATTTAAAACAGGTTCTTCATCTATTATTTTTATTATATCCTTTGCTATATAATCTTCTGGTTTACTAGAATACTTAATTACAAAGCCTTCTATTATTCTATTTGAAAAAGGAACTAAAACTCTTTTGCCAATAAGATTATCATCTAACATATCATCTGGTACATGATATGTGAAAGTCATATCGTTAGATTTTACCTTTGTTTCAATTAAAACATTTATATACATATCAATATACCTCCAATTTAATTATAACAAAAAAAGAGGACTTATTTAAGACCTCTTCTATAATTAATTAAGTTCTCTCTTATTACCAGTATATGTCCATCCATCTACTTCTGTCTTAGTAGACCACATATAATTTTGATGACAAGATTTTTTATAAGATTTAGTAGCTTTTACAGTATCTCTTTCATTAACAGTTGTTGTACAAGTTTTCTTTGCTTCGTCTAATAAGTAACCATCACCATAACTATCACAACTATAAACTGTTTTAGTTGTTGTTGTAGTTTTAACACACTTATTTGTATCAGTTAAAGTATAACCTGGATAACTATCACAGCTATAAACTGTCTTAGTTGTAGTACCTTTTTTCTTAATACAAGATTTTTTATCTGCTGATTGAGTTGTTCCAGCTGGACAAGTACATACGTTAACTTTTAATTTTTGAGTACATTTAGTACCGTTTAATGTATAAGTTCTAATTGATGTATTAGCTGGACAAGAATAAGTTGTATTAGAACACTTAGTTTGATCACTTGTTTTATCATATCCTGATGGACATGAGTATTCAACTTCTGTTACATTACAATATTTACCATTTGTTAATGTACCCTTTGAACAACTATATTTATCTGATGTCTTAACACAAGTTCCATTTGATGAATTTAATTTATAATCAGATCCATAACTAGAACATGCATTAGAAGCATAATAAGTTTCTTTTTTAGTACATTGACCATTACTTTCAGTATATCCTGATGGACAAACTTTACTACTTCCAGAAGCAGTATTACTCTTACAATATGAAGTATTATAAATTGAGTATCCTGATGGACAAGTATAACTGTAAGTATATTTTTTTGTGTAATGATAATATTTATATTTTTTAACTGTTGTGAAACATGAAGCACATTCTAATTCTTCAAATGAAGATTCATATTCTAACTTTTCATTTTCTTTAACATAAGCTAAATTACTTGATGTACTTATAGTAGTATAATCATAAACCCATTTAGATGATGTTGCAGTCTTAGTTGCAGTAATTATATCATAACTATTAGAAGTAATATAATCTGCTGTAGTAGTCTTAGTAGTTGCAACAGCTGGTTTAACATCATAAGATGTAGTTTTATCTGCTGTTAAAGTTTTAGTAACAGTTTTTTTAGTAGCATTTATTGTTGTTGTATTAGGAGTTGCATCAATAGTTGAAGTTATATATTTAACCTCACAAGTTGCACCTATTATTTCTGTATCACCAGAATCTGGATCAGTAACTTCGTTACCATTTTCATCAACAACGATTGTCTTTTCATCAGCTTTCTTAGTATCAGTTGATGTTACTGTAGTTGTTTTACCAACTGCATCCTTAACTATAGTTTTAGCAGTATCTTTAATACAGCTATCTTCAACTAATGTATATCCTGTTGGACAAATATATTTATCAAATTCTTCAGTACATACATTTTGAACATATTCATATTCATAAACCTTACTAGTAGGTTTTGTAGTTACTTTTGTTGGAACAGTAGTTTTTACAGTTGTATTTCTAGTTGTTCTTCTTGCAGTTGTAGATTTGTAAGTTGCTTTCTTACTTGTTGTATTTCTTAAAGAAGTTTTTCTTGTTTCTTCAATTTCCTTAGTTGTTGTAGTTTCTAACATTTTACATGTATCACTACAAATATCATAACATCCAAAATGTTCAATTATGTAATCTTGTTTATCACTACAAGATAAATAAACTTTTATTACGTATTCGTCTTCTAACTTAGTAATTTCAACAAATGAATCATCATTACTACAATATTTACCATTTGAATCCATCAAAGGTAAGATTAATTTGTTATCAATCATTTCTTGTAATGTCATTTTCTTTGAATCATTTACGTTCTTAGGTAATCTTTCAACAGTATAATAAGATTTTGCAACGTCTTTCATCCTGTCTAAGTTATCACTAAATATTTGGTTATTTAATGGCTTTAAATCTGGCATTGGAAATAACCATATTAATAAAAATATAAATATTATTATCAAAATAAGTCTAATTAATAGTCCTTTTATTGATATTCCTCTTCTTTCTTCCATCAAAAATTCCCCCTTTTTCTGATTGAATGCCCAATATACTATCACTTTTTATTCAAAAAGTCAACCCCTACTATAAAAAAAGCATGAGGAAATAGCTTTTACTTTGATTTTCTCATGCTTTTAATAAATAATATAGCAAGCACTAAAAGCAATATTCCCTCAACTATATTTATTATTATAAGAGGTGTATCATTACTTTTATATGTTATTTTTTCTACTACCTTTTCATTTGTAACTACCTTTGTATTTTCTTTATTATTATCACTTTTTATGGTAGTTGTTGTAGTTTCTTCACTAGCTTTCTTAGTTGTAGCATTCTTTTTAGCACTACTTTTCTTAGACGTTGTTTTCTTCTTTGTAGTTGTTTTAACTTCTTCTTTTATACTTTCTTTTTCAT
>CAVAWS010000092.1:0-16436 GCA_963592455.1 Paratractidigestivibacter sp.
ATTTAATATAGTTATTAATAGAGAGTAATCGTTTGGTGGAAGATTATATGACATGTTAAATGAATGGACTTGTGGGATGTATACCGAAATTTAAGTAGGCTATACCGGAAGTTATCCGTTACCATATAACACGTGTATGATAGTACATAGGTGGCATTAAAAGTAAGATAAATCTTATCCTATATTGGGATAGGATTTTTTTAATAGGAGATAAATTATGAATAAACGATGGTGTACTTTATTAAAGTAAGGAAAACAAAATAAAATAAAAAAATATAGAAAAGAGGATGATTTAAATGGGAAATATTATATTAACAGGAGAAAGACCAACAGGTCCACTTCATATCGGACATTATGTTGGATCACTTAGAAGTAGAGTAAAATTACAAAATGAAGGAAATTATGATGAGATGTTTTTGTTTGCAGCTGATGCTCAAGCTTTAACAGATAACTTTGATAATCCAAAAAAAATAAGAGATAATGTATTTGAAGTAGCACTTGATAATTTAGCTTGTGGTATAGATCCTAAAAAGGTAAATTACTTCATACAATCAGAGGTTCCAGAGCTTACTGAACTTACGTTTTATTACATGAACTTAGTTACTGTTGCAAGATTACATCGTAATCCAACTGTTAAAGAAGAAATAAAATTAAGAGGTTTTGAAGAGTCTATACCGGCTGGATTCTTTACATATCCTGTAAGTCAAACAGCAGATATAACAGCTTTTAAAGCTAACATAGTCCCAGTAGGAGAAGATCAATTACCAATGCTAGAGCAAGCAAGAGAAATAGTTAGAAAGTTTAATTCGGTATATGGAGATACATTAGTAGAAGCAGAAGCGTTGTTACCTGAAAGTGAAAATGAAAGAAGATTAGTTGGAATAGATGGTAATGCTAAAATGAGTAAGTCTTTAGGTAACTGTATATATTTAAAAGATAGTGAAGAAGAAATTAAAAAGAAAGTATTTAGTATGTATACAGATCCTAATCATATAAAAATAGAAGATCCTGGAAAAGTAGAAGGAAATGTTGTATTTACATATTTAGATGTATTTGTAAAAGAAGATTCTTTTGAAAAGTATTTGCCAGAGTATAAGAATCTAGATGAACTAAAAGAACACTACATGCGTGGTGGATTAGGTGATATGAAAATAAAAAGATTTTTAAATGATGTACTTCAAGAAGAACTAAGACCTATTAGAGAAAAAAGAGAAGAGTTAGCAAAAAATCCTGAGTATGTGTATAAAGTATTAGAAGATGGTACTAAAAGAGCTAGAGAAGTTGCAGGAAAGACACTTAAAAGTGTGAAGAAAGCTATTGGGATAAATTATTTTAATTAAGAGTTTTATTATTATATTAAAATAAGATTGATACAAAAGTATCATCTTTTTTCTTGAAAAAATAACCATAAATATAAAATTAATAATAAATTTTTAAAATTTGCTAAGTAATTACAATTTAGATATAAATTCTACGATGATAGCTAAAGAGTGCATTGATAAAATTAGAACAGGTGAAATATATAATCTTATTATTATTGATGATGAATTATCTTTTAGTTAAGCTTTAAATATATTAAAATAACTAGAAAAAATAAATATTGAAATTAAAGTTATTGTTATGTTAAATAAAAATAAAATTAATTTTAAAAATACTTATTTATATGTTGAACTTAAAAATTATATTTTAAAACAAAACTAAAAAAAGATAGTTGAAAAATATTTATAATAATTAGTACTTATATTCTATTATTTAATAATAAAAAATAAAATAACTACTTTTTTACTGTAATTTCAAGTTGGAAAATTGAGTAAAGTAAAGATTTTATAAGAATTGTTATTTTTTGTATAAAAGAAAAGTAATGTGTGATTTTATTACATTTTAATCATATAATTATGATATAATGTAATAGTAGGTGAGATTAATATGAGAGTAATTATATCAGCAGGTGGAACAGGTGGACATATATATCCTGCCTTGGCAGTTGCTAAAGTGATTAAAGAAAAAGATAAAGATGCTGAAATATTATATATTGGTACATCAAATAGAATGGAAAAAGATATTGTGCCTAAGGAAAATATTAAGTTTATTGGTATAAAATCACAAGGATTAAAAAGAAAACTTACACTTGATAACATAAAGTCAGGTTATTTATTTTTAAAATCAATAGGTAAGTGTAAGAAGATAATTAAGGATTTTAAACCAGATGCTGTTATAACGTTTGGTGGATATGTTACTGCACCAGTTGTTTATGCAGCTCATAAATTAAAAGTTAAATGTTTTATACATGAACAAAACTCTATACTAGGAGTTACTAATAAATTTGCATCTAAGTTTGCAGATAAAATTTTTATATCTTTTGAGAGCCTAAAAAGTAGTATAGAAGATAAAAACAAAGTAGTATTTACTGGTAATCCATGTAGTTATCAAGCTAAAATGACCCCTTCTTGTGATAAAAAAGAATTTAATCTTGATCCAAGTAAAAAATTAGTTTTAATAGTAATGGGATCATTAGGCTCTAAAACGATTAATGAGAAGATGAAAAAGTTACTTGAACTATATAATAATAAAGATTATGAGGTTATGTTTGTAACTGGTAAAAATTATTATGATAGCTACAAAAATAATAATTATTCTAAGAACATAAAAATTGTACCATACATAGATAACATGGTAAGATTACTAAAAAAAACGGATGTTTTAATTTCAAGAGCAGGAGCATCAACTTTAAGTGAGATATCAGCAGTAAAAGTACCATCTATTTTAATACCAAGTCCATATGTAACAGAAAATCATCAATATAAAAATGCAATGGACTTAGTTAATCATGATGCTGCATTAATAATAGAAGAAAAAGATTTAGAAGGAGATTTACTACTTCGTTATACAGAAAAATTATTATACGATAGAATACTTACTAATAGAATAAAGAAAAATTTAGAGGACTTTTACGTAGATAATAGTTCTCTTAAAATATATGATGAAATAAAAAAGATTGTTGGTGATAAAAATGAATGATGTTTTAGATTTTATTAAAAAAAATAAAATTGGTAAGTTTAAAAGTGATGTTAGCCTAAGTAAATATACTACGTTTAAAGTAGGAGGAAATGCAAAGATAATAGTTTATCCAGTAAGTGAAGATAAGTTAGTAGAACTTTTAAGATACTTAACTAAAAATAATATAATGTACAAGGTAATTGGTAATGGTTCTAATCTAATTTTTTCTGATAAAGAGTATGATGGTGTTATAATAAAATTAGATGAGTTTAAAAAAATTGAAATAAATGATACTATTATAAAGGCAGGTGCAGGTGTAAGTCTTGTAAAACTATCACACGTTGCATATAAAAATAGTCTAACAGGGCTTGAGTTCGCAGGAGGTATACCCGCTACCGTTGGTGGAGCTGTTTTTATGAACGCAGGTGCATATAAATCAGACATGGGTTATGTTGTATCTGATATAAAGGTATTAACTCCAGAACTAGAAATTAAAACGCTGTATAATAAAGACTTAAATTATAAATATAGAACGTCTTTTTTAAAACATAATCCAGGATATATATGTCTAGAAGCTACTATTGTACTTAAACGTGGAACTAAGAGTTTAATAAAAGAAGTAATGGAAGATAGAAAACAAAAAAGATATATGACTCAGCCATTAGAGTATCCATCAGCAGGTTCTGTATTTAGAAATCCGGAAGGAGATTTTGCAGGTAGATTAATAGAAAAAAATGGGTTAAAGGGTTTTAAAATAGGTGGTGCAAAGGTAAGTGAAAAACATGCTAATTTTATAATTAACGATAAAAATGCTACTGCTAAAGATATTAGAAATTTAATTACTTATGTACATGATAAAGTAAAAAAAGAAGATAACATAGATTTAAAAATAGAACAAGAATTTGTAAATTGGGAATGATAATATGGCAAAGAAAAAGAAGAAGAGAAGATTAAGGGTTGGCAGACTATTTTTACTTTTAATATTTTCAGGTATAATATGTTTTTTAGTATATTATTTTGTTGATATACCAATTAAAAGTATAACAATAGAAGGTAATGATAATCTAACTGATCAAGAAGTAATTGAAATAGCAAAATTAGAAGATTACCCATCTTTTTTTGGAACACTAACACTTAGTATAAAAAACAAACTAGAAAATAATTTTTACATAAGAAAAGCTAAAGTTACTAAGGGATTTTTAACTGTAAAAATAAAAGTATATGAAGAAGATATACTATATACTGATAAAAATGATATAAAATATAGTATGAATGGTTCTAAAAAAGACGATAAAAGTTTATGTGTGCCATATTTAATAAATGAAGTACCTAAGAATAAAATAAAGAGATTTAAAAAAGCAATGACTAAGTTAAATAAAAACGTATTATGTAAAATATCTGAGATAAAATATGATCCAAATGATATTGATAAAGATAGATATTTAGCATATATGGATGATGGAAACGAGGTCTATTTAACAGTAAATAAATTTAAAAAATTAAATAAGTATGATACTATATTAGAAAGTATAGGAAAACAAAATGGAGTATTATACTTAGATTATGGAGACTATTTTGAGGCTAAGTAGTCTTTTTTTATTATTAATAGTGTGTTACAATATTAAATAATAGGAGATAAAATTATGGGTAAAATTAATAAAAAGGGATTTACACTTGTAGAAATAATAATTACGCTTGCAATAGTAGTTACAATAACGACAGTTGCAGTAGGTAGTTATATAGGAATAAGTAAAAATAAAAAGAAAGAAGAATGGAAACTTGTAAAAGACCAAATAGAAACAGCTGCAGAACAATATTTTTCATCTAATAAATATATGTATGAAAGTTTTGATGAAAATTCTAATATAACAGGTACTATATCAATAAAAACCCTAGTTAGTAATGATTATCTAAATAAGATAGTAGACCCAAGAACTAATAAGGAAGTTAATCCATGTTCCATAGTAAATGTAGAAATTGATAATAATAAATTTAAAGGAAAATATATAGAATCTGACGTTAATACTTGTGGTGATCAAACCGCCAAGGTTGAATTTAAAGAAAAAAATTCAACTTCTGGTGATGTAACATTTCATAAAGATACATCTTCTTATGAAAAAGTTAATGAAACAAGTAATTGGTATAATATAAGTTTATTAGGAGAAGATAAAAATTTAATTACATGTATAAAACCTAAGGAAAATGATATAGCAAGCGTACAGATAGATGGACAAGATATATCTAGTACAACAGGCGATATAGGATATTGTTTAAAAATAAATAATGGTACTAATAAAAGTATAAGTTATAGTTTAATTAATTCAAGAGGTAAAAGATATCAAGTAGTAAAAGAAGTGAAGATTGATACAACAAGGCCTGAAGGAATAATAAATGTAAGTTCAGCACGTTCAGGATATAATTCTAACATAGTTAATGCAGTGGTAAATGCAAAAGATAACTTTTCTAATATTTCAAATATTATTATAAAAGCAGTAGATGGTAATCAAAAAGGAACATTAGTTGATGATTCAACTAATGGATGGCAAAAAAGATTAGATAAATATAATATAAAAATAGCAGATAGTTTAGATGGGAATACACATGTTATGAATTCTGTTATAACAGACGGAGCTGGCAACACGAAAGAAATAAGTAGTCCATCATATAGTGTATATTTACTTTGTTCAGAGATTAGTAGTTATACTTATACTTCATGGAATAATAATTGTTCTAATTCTTGTGGTGGAATAGAAACAGGAGATATATATAGATATTATACTGATATACATGTAGGAAGTTCTTGTGGAAGTAGCTATGAAACTTCAACTTCTAGAAGCTGTGGAGGAGGATGTCAATCAACTACAAAAGCAACTACAAAAGCTACTACAAAAGCAACTACAAAAGCAGCTACAACATCAGTTTGTAATAATATGGGAAAATATATATCTATTAGTTCTAGTATTAGCAGAACTAATAACGATAAAACTAAATCATATCCAACATATGGTAGTGGAAAACAAACCAAAGTAATCTTTGATTATAAACTTTCAAGTAACGAAATAAAAAAAGTTGAAACTCACGCTGCTTTTTGTAAGGATTATAGTACTTGCAAGAATGTTAATGAAAGTAATAAAAATCAAACATCAGTTTTATGTAATGAAAGTTATAATTGTTATTCAGGATGGCAATATGTGGGATTTAGTATAAAAGTAAAATGCGGTAATAAAACTAATACGTATTATTATGCACGTAAAATTGGAGATAGTAAAGCATGGACTAGCTATTAGTATAAAAAATGCATCAAAATAAGGTGCATTTTCTTATGATTGACAAAATATTTTTATTATGATATTTTAGTATTAATAAATAATAGGAGGAGTTATGAGTAAAATTAATAAAAAGGGATTTACACTTGTAGAAATAATAATTACGCTTGCAATAGTAGTTACAATAACGACAGTTGCAGTAGGTAGTTATATAGGAATAAGTAAAAATAAAAAGAAAGAAGAATGGAAACTTGTAAAAGACCAAATAGAAACAGCTGCAGAACAATATTTTTCATCTAATAAGCATTTATACGAGGGGTTAACTGATAATGTGCAAGCATATATTTCTGTTGGTACACTTGTTCATAATGATTATTTAGATAAAGTAGTTAATCCTATTACTAAAAAGGAAGTTTCCGAGTGCTCAATAGTTACTGTTACAATTAAAAATAATAAATATACTGGTACATATGATGAAAATAATAAAATTAATAATTGTAATACTGATGGTTCAAATAACCCTAGTAATGATCCAAATGATAACAGCACAAATAAAATAATTGTTAAAGAAAAAGATTCAACATCAGGTTCTATTCATTATTATAATAAGGATGGTAATGAACTAGATAATAATAATTGGTTTAATATTGATGATTTAGGTGAGAGTACTCCTAATAGTGAAAATAATGATACAGATTTAACTGGAAAGGTTTTAGCTTGCATTGATGTAATAGATAGTGAAGCAAATAAAGATGCAGCAGGTGCTGTAATAGATGGTGTTCCAATTAATGAAAAAATTGATGGTAAAGGCTTTTGCAAATTATTACCAAATGGTACTGATAGAGATATATCATTTAAATTAATTAATTCAAGCGGTAGAACATATCAGGAAACAGAGTGGGTTGGAGTTGATACAACAAGACCTGTTGGAGAAGTTGAAATTACTTCTGCCGCTACTACTGGATATAATTCTAATGTAACTAATGTTAGAGTACATGCATCTGATGAAACAAGTAAGTTTGGTAGTGTAGAAGTAGTGCAAGAAAACTTAGAAGAAGATGATCCTTTAGGGTTAAATGATAGTTTTAATGAATTGGACGAATATAATGAAACAGTATATAAATATCAGATTGCATCAAGTTTAGACGGCAAAACATATAAGATCATCTTAAATATGACAGATCTTGCAGGTAATGAAGGAACAGCAGAAGACAGTTATACTGTTTACGAAGAATATAGCAATTTATGTGTAGGTGGAAGTGATCATTCATCAGGTGGAAGAAGTTGTACTTACGATAAAAAAGGAAACAGGACTGGTGGTGGTTATAGTGATACTTCATATTCTCTATATTATGATACATTTACTGGAAGTTATTATTA
Source organism: Paratractidigestivibacter sp. (assembly GCA_963592455.1). GTDB lineage: Bacteria > Bacillota_I > Bacilli_A > RF39 > UBA660 > Aphodocola. Next base: position 7,644 of record CAVAWS010000092.1, read on the forward strand.
TCGATCTCAATATGCTTATAAATCTTGTGGATGTAGTACCTGTAGGGCATCAGATCCAGTAATTGATTGTCCAAATAATAGAGATGTACCTAAAACAACTACAACAAAACCAAAGACTAATACAAAAGCTGTTTGTACAAGGTTTAAAGAAGCTACTACAAAAAACATCGGTGATCTTATAAAAGTTTCTGTATCAGGAAATAAATTACTTGATAAAGATATATATGATGTTCAAAGCAATAAGTCTAAGAACCGTGTTACATTTAAGTTTGATGGTAAGTCTGATGGAAATAAAATAAAATTTAATGATGATGTAGCAGCAGTATGGACTTCGGGTGATAGTGCAATAGAAAAAACAGAATGGCATAATGGATGGAATTCTAGTAGTACAAAATCAGGAAAGGTAACTAAAAATACATGGTGTGTTACAAAATATGATTGTTCAACTAAGAACCATAGTAAGTTTTATGTTACAGCATGTGCTTATGCAAAATGTGGAAGTACAACTAAGAAAATATGCTATAGTGCATATGTTACTAGAAACTCAAAAGCAGCAGAAAAAGGATTTACTTACGTAGGAAATTAGAAAAGGTACTTAATAAAATCTAGTGTGAAGAAGAGATGAAGAAATTCATCTCTTTTTAAGTATGATAATATAAAATAAATAATAAGATAAAAGTAATAAAAATGATAGCATTTAAATATAAAAGTTTCAAACTATTTATAGGAAGAATAGTATATACATTTAATGATAATTAGCTTGTTTTTAAGCATTATATTTGGTATTATATTATTATAGAGTAGGTGTATAAACGTGAATAAAAATAAAAAGAATAAAATAAATTGTAAAAGGCATAATAAAAATGTAAAAAAACATAAGAAAATACTATTTATTCTTTTGATTATAGTCATTATACTTTTAATTATTTCCTTGATATTATTTAAGATAGTTAAAAATAAAACGACTAAACAATATAATATTAAAAAGACAACAACTGCTAAAAGTACAAAAAAAGATGTTTGGAAAAAAAGTAATGGTACAAATGGAAATATATATGTGTATGAATCAAAGGATAATGGCTATTTATATGTAGTTACTGATGATAATGAAAGTGAAGTTTCTAAAGATAATTACAATCTTTTAAGTACATATAAGTGTAATACAAAAAATTGTACATCTTATAATGAATATAATGATATAGGTTACGTTATTATAAAAGATGGTACTTATAGATTATATGATTATAAAAATAACTTATATAAAGAAACTAATATACCAGAGGGTAATTATTCTACTATTAGTTTAATGTATTATGAAAATACTATATATGGCTATGCTATTCAAGATGATAAGTATATGAATGCAATATATAATGTTAAGACAAATAAATTATCAGAGTTTAAATATAAGATGGTAGGATCTATCAATTCATCTGCAGAACTATCTAAGGGTTATGTATCGGTTTCTTATTCTGAAGATAGTACCTTAAACTTAATTAATCCAGATAAGATGTATTTAATTAGATTAAAAGATGAAAAAAAGGTTTTAGAATCTGATTTAGATAAAGAATATGGTTATGAATATATAACAAGTATTAGTAATGGAAAATATGTGTATTACGTTAAAAATATTGGTGTAAATGATAATAATTCAAAAATATATAACAGTGATTTAAAAGAGTTATTTAGTGGTAAAAGATATTCTAAGTATGGTGTATCTGATAAAGGTAATATAGTAGTTGCAGAGGGTAATAATTATTTAATATATAATAGTGATGGAGAATTAATTAAAAAGAGTAAAACATATAAAGAAATATATACTATATTAAATGATTATATTGTGGTAGTTGATAATGATAATTATCTAAAAATAACTGATTATGATGGTAATATATTAACTAGATTTACTAAGATGAGAGATAGTTATAAGTTTATAGATATAGCATCTGGTATATATACTAAGAATGGTAAACGTGGTATATATGTAGCTATTGAAAATAGTGATATTGAAGAAGGTACTTTAGGTAGAGGTTTATATTATTACTATATACCAGAGACAAAAGAAAAAGGTGTATTTGAAACGGAAGAAGTAGAATAAGCAAGGAGTAAGTTATGAGAAATAAGAAAGGTTTTACACTAATTGAAATAATAATTACACTTGCAATAGTAGTTACAATAACGACTGTTGCGGTAGGCAGTTATATAGGAATAAGCGGTCAAAAGAAAAAAGAAGAATGGAAGCTTGTAAAAGAACAAATAGAGACTGCAGCAGAACAGTATTTTTCTTCTAATAAATATTTATATGAAAATATTTCGAATAATAATACTGTTAATTCATATATATCAGTTGGTGAGTTGGTAAAAAAAGATTATTTAAACAAGATAGTAAATCCGATAACTAACCAGCAACTTTCATATTGTGATATAGTAAAAGTAACTTATAATGATGGTAAATATAATTGAGAATATCAAGAAGGTACTTCATCATCTGATAATGAAGATGATTGTCAATATAATAATGGCGTAATTAAAATGAATAATCCCAAGGGGCCAGATGGAGATATTAGTTATTATAAATATAAATCTGATACTGAACTTGGGGAAAAAACTAAAAAGAATAACGATTGGTTTAATGTTAGTAGTTTAGATGAAGGAAATAAATTAGTAGCTTGTGTAGATCTTGAAAAAGGCAATAATATAGCAAGTGCTAAGTTATATAGTGGTAGTAATTCTACTGATTTAAAAAAGTATGGTAAAAATTATTGTGCAATAGTTGATCAAGGAGAATATAATAATCAACAGTTTATTTTAAAAGATAGTTTAGATAAAACATTGGTATTAATTGCAAACTATAAAGTAGATAGTATAAGTCCTACATGTAAGACAGGAGCTGCAGAAGGAAATAATAGTTATACTAGTTATTGGACAAAAAATGATGTTAAATTAACGTCCTCTTGCAGTGATAGTGATGGGGGACGTGGATATAAGAGTGGATGTAAGAAGGATAAAGAAGAATTAGTAAAAAATACATCAGTAAGTAGTTCTTCTGGAGATAATATGGCAGCTGCTGAAAAACTTTATGATAATGCTGGTAATGGTGGGGTATGTGATAAAGTATTAGTTAAAGTGGATAAAACAAAACCTGTAGCATCTATTCATATTGATGGTAGCAGAGAAAGTGGTTGGAACTCTAAGAATGTATATTTATCATACGAAGCACAAGATAATTTAAGTGGTTTAAATACATATACAGTTGATAATACTGATAAGGTAGCGCAAAATGAAAAAGGGATGACTACAAAATGGAGTAAGAGAAATGATAATTATACTTTAAATACTAATTATGATGGTGGTAATAAGACTGTTTCAGCTGTTGTATGTGATATGGTAGGAAATTGTTCTACACCAGTTAGTAACAATTATAAAATATATAAAGAATGTACAGATAGAACTGATGCTGGTGATGTTTATAATAAGGGCACATGTAATACATGTGGTGCAACAACAACTACTGCAACACAAGGTGGTACAGATGATCATACAGGTGCATGGTGCCCTAGACAAATAACTGTTAGTTGTACCCCTTCTTGTGTGGTATCTACTAATCCATATACCACATGTGGTAATGCGGGATATAGAAAGACCAAGACAACAAATTCAAATTGTTGCAAAGTCGAAGGTCCTAAGCAAGATTGTTCAGTTGCATCAATAAAATTAGAATTAAATACAAATAGAAGTGATGATGCAGATCATCCTGGAATGAATGGAGTTGGCCCTGCTGCCAGCAACCATAAAGGAACTATATTTAAGGATGTAGACGGTACTGCAGGATATTCATGTACATCTAAAAGAGGTATGGATGTTGACTTGGCATGTAATAGTGAAAATTACCCTAAATTTGCAGCAGCATCGTGTATGAATGTTAATGATTTTGTAAGACGATTTAAATATAAGGTAACATGGAATGATAATACAACTTCTGATTATAGGTATGTTACAATGCCAGTAAATGGAACATATCAGAGTGATACAAAGTTCACTGATAGAAATAGTTCATTAACGGTTGCTTTAAAAGAGAATGAAAGTTTAAAGGTATTAAGAAGAGGTTGTAGTAATGGATCTGAAAATAACCCTATAAATATTAGTTCATGTGGTCATGCATGGACGTCAGGTTATACTCCAAATGTTACAAAACATGTTTATTATATAAATTATGATAGTGTTAATTCAAATGGTGTTGCTTTATATACAAAATATTTTGCAAACTGCGGATATTAATACACAAGAGAATGCGTTTAAAAAATGCATTCTTTTTATAATTGATAAAATACTAATATTATGCTACTATTATTACAGTAATAGTGTAGGAGAATATGAAGATGAAAAAAATTAATAAAAAGGGATTTACATTAATTGAAATAATAATTACTCTTGCAATAGTAATAACAATTACTGTAGTTGCAGTAGGTAGTTATATAGGAGTAAGCAAGAATAAGAAAAAAGAGGAATGGGAGCTAGTAAAAAAACAGATAGAAACTGCAGCAGAACAATATATTTCTACAAACAAATACATGTATGAGGATCTTAATAGTGCAAATGATATTTCTGCATATATATCTGTTGGAACTTTGGTTAAAACAGATTATTTAAATAAAGTTGTTGATCCTGAAACTAAAAAAGAGCTAGATAAATGTGCGTTAGTAGAGGTTAAAATAAGTAGTGGTGGTAAGTATACTGCTACATATATTGGAAAAAAGGATAATGATACAGATTGTTCTAATGAAAATAAGAGTATAATTTTTAAAGAAGCTAAGGCAGCTGATATAGAGGTTAACATTTCTAAGTTAGATAACACTCATGACAATATAGAAAATTGGTATGATACTGGAGCAAAATACACTTTAAATATAAAAACTAGAAAGAAAAGTGTTACAAATGTTAAATATTGTATTGGAAATTCTAATTGTTCCCCAGATAAAGATATATCATCTGATTATTCTGTTGAGTATAAAGCACCTTCTGGTACAAATGAAAAAAATAAGTATGCTTGTTTTATGGTAACAGTTATGTCTGGTGGTACCGCTAAAAGAAGTAAAGCATGTAAATTTGCTCATATAGATAATTCTAATCCTACTTGTACTGCAAAAGTTACAAATGCTAATAGTTATGGTTGGACTAATAAAACAGCGGTTGTAATACCTAATAGTTGTTCTGATACAGATGGAGTTGGATGCTCATCTATTTCTGGTATTGAAAATAGATACAGCAAAGAAACTTCTGGTACTTCTGTAACTGTCAAAGTAAAAGATAAATTTGATCATGAAGGCAGTTGTTCTGCAACTGTAAAAGTGGATACAACAGACCCATCTGGTTCTATAAGTATTGCTAGTAGTGAAAGTAAGTATAATTCTAAAAACACTAAACTAAACATAGAAGCTACTGATAATTTAAGTGGTGTTGCAAGTGTCAAGATTGGAAATACAAATTATTTTGATGGAAGTATAGGAACTACAAAGTGGAAAAAAGAAAAGTCATATACTTTTTCAAATGCTAGTTATGATGGTTCACAAAAGAGTCTTTCTATAGAAATATCTGATGTTGCTGGAAATAGTGCAACAAAAAGTGCTAATTATACTTTATATAAAGAATGTACAAAAAGTAATATAACATATAAAGATGGTAATACTTGTACTAAGACGTGTGGTGGTGGTACTTTAAATCAACTTGCTTATGATAAAAATAATGGTGCTAGGTGTTCATCATATGATAAAACATCTGGTGGGAGTAGTTGTAATACACAAAGTTGTGGTGCAAGTTCTTGTACTGCAGCAAAAGTATTAGGTCAAAAGAAAGATTGTAAGTCTGGTGCTGGTAATGATGTAACAGCTCAGTTAAAAATAGTTTGTAATGGTAAGATTGACTACATTAACTTAGAGTATTATTATCCAGGAGTAAAAAATTGTAAGAATAGTTCAAATGATCCTGCAGGAAGACATTATCCTGGTAAATCTAGCAATTCATCTAATGATCTTGAAAGTGGTACTTATAAAAATGGTAGTAATATAAATGGTGCAGTGTTTAATTTACTAGGATGTGGTGCTAGTAAGGTAACATATAGATATCAAGTTGCGGCAGACGGAAAAGTTATAAAAGGTTGGTCTAGCTGGATAACATTTGATTTTAGTAAGGCAAAAGAAGCTGATGAGAAAAAAGCAATATGTAATCCAGATAAGGGTGCAGCATGGTTTAAATAATAAAAGTAAGTAGCTTTAAAAGTTACTTATTTTTTAATTATTTATCTTTGAAAAAAAAGTATTTTATTGTATAATAAGATTATATAAAGTAAAAATAGGAGAGGATGAAACTTGAAGAAGATATATACTTGTATAGATATCGCATCTGATACTATAAGGATTTTAGTTAGTGAATATTATAAGGGTAAATTAAATACTCTAGCGGTTAGTGCAGTTAAGTCTAAAGGTGTAGAAGGTGGTGTAATTACTGATTCTGATTTACTTTTAGAAAGACTTAAGATAGCAATTTCTGACATTAATTCTAGAATAAATGTACCAATTAAAAAGGCAATTATTACTATACCTAGTATTGGTGCAGAGTATAATTTAGTTCATGGTAATGTACCTATTGTTAATGAAGATGGTATGGTTACATTAAGTGATATTTCAAGGGTGCAAAACGCAGTTATTAATGATATAGCACCTAACATGGAACTTGTTGATTTAACTCCTATAGATTTTACTATATATGATAATGGCTCTGAGGTAGAAACCATAAAGGATCCTAAAAACAAAATATGTGACAGACTTGCTATAAGAGCAATGGTTACTACTATTCCTAAGTCAAATGTTATATCATATGTTAAAGTAGTTGAGGCATCTGGTATAGAAGTGGTTGATTTAGTTTTAGATTCAGTAGCTAATTTTGAAGAAATTAGGGAAGATGAGTTTGATGAAGATGTTATGGCCTTAATTAATTTAGGTAAGGATACAACGTCAGTTTCTATGTTTAATAAGGGAGTTGTTACAAATAGTTCTATTATAGATAAAGGAACTGGAATTATTAATAAAGATATTTCTTATGTTTATTACATATCTAATAAGCAAGCAAGGAAAGCTCTTGAAACGTTTGGAATAGCTCATCCTAAGTATGCTAATAAAAATGAAACTTATGAGGTTAAGGATTTAAATGATAAGTTAGTTAAGATTAATCAATATGAGTTTTCAGAAATAATAAATAAGAGGCTTACTGAATTATTAAATGTTGCAAAAAATGAGTTTAAGGTATTAACAAATAAGCAAATTCGTTATATAATGGTTATAGGTGGGATAACGGATATCCCAGGAATTAATTTTGTTGTAGAAGATGTTTTAGGTAGTAAAGCGAAGGTTTATTCTATGAATACTTTGGGTATTAGAAAATCAAGATTTATTACATCGTCTGGTGCAATAAAACATTTTATTAATAAATTAAGATTTTTAAAGAAGGAATATTCAATGTTTAGTAGTGATGATACTGATAATTTAGTTCATAACAAAGCAAGAATTGGACGTAGTGATTCGGTGTTTGGAAGATTTTTTAGCTACTTTTTTGATAATTAAGGAGGAATTAATATGTTTGGATTACCAGTTGATCAATTAGCAAAAATTAAAGTAATTGGTGTTGGTGGTGGCGGCGGTAATGCTGTTAACAGAATGATTGAGTGCGGTGTTAGAGGTGTTGAATTCATAGTAGCTAACACTGATTTACAAGTTTTAAATAGTTCTAAAGCAGAGAATAAGATTCAAATAGGATCTAAGGTTTCTGCAGGTCTTGGAGCTGGAGGACGTCCTGAGGTTGGTCGCGAAGCAGCTATGGAATCAAAAAAAGAAATAGAAGAAGCTCTAAAGGGAGCAGACATGGTATTTATTACTTGTGGTATGGGTGGAGGAACTGGAACTGGTGCAGCTCCTGTAATCGCTGAAATAGCACAAGGTCTTGGGGCTTTAACTGTTGCTATTGTAACTAAACCATTTAGTTTTGAAGGTAAAAGAAGAATGGCACAAGCTATTTCTGGGTTATCAGAGTTAAAGGCAAACGTTGATACTTTAATAGTAATACCAAATGATAGATTAAGAGAAATAATTGATAAATCAACTCCTATGGTAGAAGCTTTCCATGAGGTTGATAACGTGCTTCATAGAGGTGTACAATCTATATCTGATTTAATTGCAGTAACTGGATTAATAAACCTAGACTTTGCTGATGTTAAAGCAGTAATGGAAAAGAGTGGAAACGCACTTATTGGTATAGGTATGGGTACTGGAGAAAACAGAGCTGTTGAAGCTGCTCGTCAAGCTGTATCTAGTCCACTTCTAGAAACTAATATATCTGGTGCAACTGATGCAATTATTAACATTACAGGTGGAGCTAACTTAACATTATTTGAAGCTGAGGATGCAGCTGAAGTTGTTAGATCTACATCTAATAATGATATAAATACAATTTTCGGAGCTGTTATAAATGAAAATTTAAATGATGAGGTTATTGTTACAGTAATAGCAACTGGTTTTGAAAAGAATGAACAAAAGATGGCAGAACAAAATAATAATCAAACTATGCAAAATGTTGTAAGACCAGTAAATTCACTAGTTAATGATGAAGAAGACGATGACGATGACGATATTCCAAACTTTTTAAAAAATAGAAGAAGTTTTTAGTAGAAAAGTGCTTTATTAAAAGCATTTTTTTAATATAATATAATATATAGTAGGAGAATATTAATTATGAATGAAATAA
>CAVAWS010000093.1:0-2178 GCA_963592455.1 Paratractidigestivibacter sp.
ACCTAGTATTTTTGTGTTATTTTTAAACATAAAACTACAGATATTTTCTAGTGATTTTCCTTTAAATACTTTATTTAGTTCATTTAACTCATCACTTAATTTTATTAAGCATCCAACATCATCTTTATTATTTGATGGTAATAACTTAATAAATTCTTTATCTTTTTTAAAAAAACTTACAGAAGAAGATATAAACGTCTTATAATCATTACTTTCTTCTAAATCAAAATTGTTTTCCACTACTTCTAATAATATCATTATCATGTCTTTTAACTGCATAACATCCTCCTGATAACACAAAAAATTATATCAAATAATAGACAAAAAGGCAAAAAAATAGTATAATTATTTTCGTTAATTCTTTTTCGTTATTTAATTTAAGAAGGGAGATTTAGAATTTGAAAAATTTAAATAATAATCATGAGACGCTAGTAGTAGCTTTAGGTGGATTAGGAGAAGTCGGAAAAAATATGTACTGCGTTATGCATGAAGATGAAATCGTTATTATCGATGCTGGAGTTATGTTCCCTAAAGATGAATTAATGGGTATTGATTACGTAATTCCTGACTTTTCTTTTTTAAAGAAAAACGAGGATAAGATAAAAGCATTAATAATAACTCATGGTCATGAGGATCATATCGGAGGTATTACGTTTTTACTTCAAACTGTTAATATTCCATTTATTTATGCACCTAATCAGGCTTGCGGACTTATAAAAAGAAAATTACAAGATAAAAATATTAGTTATGATAATTTAAAAGTATATAATGAAGATACAGTTGTTAAATTCAAACATTTAAGTGTTGAGTTTTTTGCAACAACCCACTCTATTCCAGATTCACATGGAATTATAATTAATACACCAAATGGTAAGATTGTTGAAACAGGAGATTTTAAATTTGATTTAACACCAATTGGACCAATGAGTAACATTCATAAAATGAGTGATACTGGTAAATCAGGTGTTAAATTACTTATGAGTGAATCAACAAATGCTTTATCACCTGGTTTTTCTGCTAGTGAATCAAAGGTAGAAGAAGGTCTTCAAGAAATATTTGAAAAAACTAAAGGAAGAATTATAATTGCAACATTTGCATCTAATATTTATAGATTAAAACACATAGTTGAAACTTGTAGAAAAAATAATAGAAAAATTGCTCTATTTGGTAGAAGTATGGAAAATAATATTGAAATATCAATAGAAGGTGGCTATATTAAAGATAACAATATCTTTATTTCACCAGAAGTTGCAAATACGATGCCAGTAGATGAAGTTTGTCTTTTATGTACAGGATCTCAAGGAGAACCACTTGCTGCTTTATCTAGAATTGCTAATAGAACGCATAAACAAATAAAATTAAGACCAGATGACACTGTTGTATTTTCATCAAATCCTATTCCAGGTAATAATGCATCAGTTGCTAAGACAATTAATCAATTATATTTACAAGGTGTAGAAGTATTTATAAATAATTCAGAAAATGAATTACATACATCAGGACATGCTAACGAAGAAGAATTAAAACTTATGATAAGATTAATTGATCCAGAGTATTTTATGCCTATACATGGTGAATATAGGATGCTAAAAAGACATCAAGATATAGCAATTGATTGTGGTATACCAAAAGAAAATACGTTTTTAATGCAAAATGGTGATGTTTTATCATTATCAAAAGATGGCGTTAAAAAAGTTAAAAGCATAGTTGCAGATGATATATATGTTGATGGTAATAGAATTGGTGACATAGGAAACGTTGTTATTAAAGATAGAAAGATAATGGCAAATGACGGCATTTTAGTTGCTATATGTAATATTAACATGGAAACTCATAAACTATTAGGTAGAATAAATATCACTACTCGTGGTTTTGTACTAGTAAATGAAAATGAAGAATTATTAAGACAAATAGAATATGTTGCAACAACAACTGTTAATAAAGAACTAAGTAAACAAAAAGTTAATTATAATGATTTAAAAAGTGAAGTTATATCTAACGTATTAACTTTCGTTTATGATAAAACAGGTAGAAGACCAATAATATTACCAGTTATATTAGATGTTAAAAAATAGGAAAATAACTTTCCTATTTTTTTGTTTGAATAAAAAAAGAAGAAATTTTACTTTTCAGTATTTTCTTCTTTCTTGCTTTCTCTCTTCTTTGATGGTTCTTCAT
>CAVAWS010000093.1:2188-6544 GCA_963592455.1 Paratractidigestivibacter sp.
GTTCTTCATCTTTAATCTTATCTTTTACTAGAACTTCTTTTCTCGATAAGTTTAATTTACCATTTTTAAATCCTGTTGCTTTAACTATTATCTCATCTCCTTCTGAAACAATATCAGAAGTTTTAGCAACTCTCTTATCAGATAATTGAGAAATGTGTACTAAGCCTTCACAACCTTCCCATAACTCAACAAAGCAACCTAATTCATCTATTACTTTAACTACTTTACCATTATATATTTTACCTATTTCTACTTCTTTGACAACGTTTTTAATCATGTCAGCAGTTTTATCTATTATTTCTTGATCAGTATGATAAATTATTACTCTTCCATCTTCTTCTATGTCTACTTTAACAGCATTCATATCAGTTACCGTTTCAACACCTGATGCTTCTAAGATTATCTTAGTAATCATCTCTCCACCTTTACCAATAACATCTTTTATCTTTGCAGGATCTATTGTAAATGTAAGAGTTTTTGGAGCATATTTACTAACTTCATGTCTTGGTTCTTTTATTTGTTTTGCTATTACTTTTAATATTTCAAGTCTAGCTTTTTTAGCTTGTTCTAATGCTTCTTTTAATATTTCCTTTGTAATACCTTTTATTTTTATATCCATTTGAAGTGCACAAATACCATCTTTTGTACCTGCTACTTTAAAGTCCATATCTCCTAAATGATCTTCCATACCTTGAATATCAGTTAAAATAGTATAATCATCACCATCTGTAATAAGTCCCATTGCAATACCTGCTACTGGAGCTTTAATTGGTACACCAGCTGCCATTAATGCCATACAACCTGCACAAATAGATGCTTGTGATGATGAACCATTAGATTCTAGTATTTCTGATACAACACGTATTGTATATGGAAATTCATCTTCTGATGGAATAACCTGAGCAAGTGCTCTTTCTCCTAATGCACCATGTCCTATTTCACGACGACCCGGAGCTCCATAACGACCTGTTTCACCAACTGAAAATTGTGGGAAGTTATAATGAAGCATAAATCTTTTTTGATCCTCTGGAGAAAGTCCATCTATTATTTGATGTTCTCCAAGTGCTCCTAATGTTACAACTGATAAACTTTGAGTTTCACCTCGAGTAAATAATGCTGAACCATGAGTTCTTGGAAGTAAATCAATATCTGTTGAAAGAGGTCTTATTTCAGTCATTTTTCTTCCATCAGCTCTCTTTTTCTCTTTAACAACAATTTTTCTAAATACTTCATACTCAACTTCACTTAAGCATAATTTAACCTTTGTTAAAAGTTCATTTAACTCATCTTTATCTAAATCATCATTTTCATATTCAAATTTTTGTACTACATCCTCTTTTACTTTATCTATTGCAGCATATTTTTCTAACTTATCTTTAATACGCATTGCATTATCAAGAGGTTCTTTTGCAAGTGAATATATTTCATCCTTAAGTTCATCTGAAATCTCAAGAACTTCATATTCCATCTTTTCTTGACCAACTTCTTTAATTATCTTATTTTCAAATTTAATTAATTCTTTTACTGCATCATGACCAAACATTAAAGCTTCAAGCATATCTTCTTCACTAGCTTCTTTTGCACCTGCTTCTACCATGTTAATTGCTTCACTAGTACCAGCAACAGTTAAATCAATATCACTTTTATCTAATTCTTCTACTGTTGGATTAATAATAAACTTACCATCTATTCTACCTACTTTAACACCAGCAATTGGTCCATTAAATGGTACTTTACTAATTGATGTAGCAAGTGATGATGCAAACATTGCAGTAAGTTCTGGCGAATTATCTGGATCAACAGATAAAACAGTATTAACTATTTGTACCTCATTTCTAAAATTTTCTGGAAATAAAGGACGCATAGGTCTATCAATCATTCTAGCTGCAAGAGTAGCATTTTCAGTCGGTCTTCCTTCCCTTTTAATAAACCCACCAGGTATTTTACCTACAGAATATAACTTTTCTTGATATAACACCATTAATGGGAAAAAATCAGATAATACGTTTGCTGTTTTACTTACACAAACAGTAGATAAAATAACAGTATCACCATATCTAACTAAAACTGCTCCATGAGCTTGTTTTGCTAATTCTCCAATTTCGACTGAAAGAGTTCTTCCCCTAAACTCAGTTTCAAATATTCTTTTTTCCATATTTCTATCTCCTTTTCTATATAAAAAGACACCCAAAAAAGAGTGCCTACTTTTAACTATAATTATTTTCTTAAACCTAATGATTTAATTAATTCACGATATCTGTTAATATCAGTTCTCTTAAGGTAAGCAAGTAAATTTCTTCTTTTACCAACTTTCATTAATAAACCTCTTTTTGAATGATAATCATGAATATGTTCTTTTAAGTGTTCTGTTAAAACATTAATTTCTTCAGTTAATACAGCAATTTGTACTTCTGGAGAACCAGTATCACCTTTATGAGTTGCATACTTTTCAATAATGCTTTTCTTAACTTCTTTCTTTAACATATTATATCCTCCTTATTAAATTAATTCGCCTAATTCCAAGATATGGTAAAGGAGCTCTTATCCAAATATCCAAGAACAGGTAACAATAATAATATACACTTATTTATGCCTTTTTTCAAGACTTATACCATCTTTTTTTGAATTATTTACAGAATTATCCTTAAATTTAATAACAAAATCAACATTTCCAGTTCCTTTTTCATAAGTTAAATAAGAATTTGTTTTATTATCTTTTCTACCAGGTGTTATTTCTTTTATTTCACCATCTACAAATTTACCAATTACTACTGGGCCTTTTTTAACTATCATATTTAAAATCCTTTCTATATAAACATTTTATATGGTTTCATTTTACTATTATCCTTTTCATAACTTTTATATATAGAAACCACTTTTTCATTGTATATAAAAGTTACAAAAGACTTATTATAAACATTGTCTATTAATCCACCATTTTTAACAACTTTAAATAATGCATCATCTATTATAACACTATTTTCATTTTGCAAAACATCAGTTATTGTCAAAAGATTATACTTATTATCATTAATCTCAGAAATTGTATAAGAATCCTTAATATCAAAGTCCCCTTGCTTTGTTCTTATTAAATCACTCATGGAGCCTATTATTTTTAATTTATCATTTATATCTTTTATTAAGCTTCTTATATATGTTCCCTTTGATACTAATACTTTAAATTTATAATGATCTTTATCATATTCTAACAACTCTATTTTCTTAATCTCAACCCTTCTTTTAGGTAAACTTACTTCTATATTACTTCTAGCATACTCATATAATTTTTTACCATTTATTTTAACAGCTGAGTATATTGGAACTTCTTGATCATAAAAACCAACAAATGAATTTAATACATTTACTAAATTTTCTTTTTTTATAAATACATCTTTTTTTTCTAATACCTTACCATCTGTATCTAAAGTATCTGTTAACACACCTAATTTTACAGTTGCAATATACTCTTTATCCTCTGATGTTAATATTTCAACTAACTTAGTAGCCTTACCCACACATACTACTAAAACACCTGTTGCAATTGGATCTAATGTACCAGTATGTCCTACTTTTTTAGTATTTAATATTTTACAAATTTTATTTACAACATCTCTACTTGTAACGCCTTTTTCTTTATTAACTATCAAAACGCCATCCATTTATATCACCTCCTATATTTTATCATAAAAAAAGGAAATAAATCATTTCCTTCTTAACTATATTTTTAAAACTTTAGGTAATCCATATTTTTTATAATCTTCATCTAAATCAGTATAATTTAATGGATTATAAGTAACATAATCTTCATTATTTAATATTTTAAAATTATTAACTTGATTAACTTCATATTTTAACGATTCTTTTTCAAGATCATTTAAATTTGAATCTTCAACTCTATCTAGAAAGTCATTTATTAAATTTTGGATTTTATTATCATCACCTGAAATAGCTTTCGCTGATAAAAGTTGTCCCATCAAATTTTTAACTCTATCATTGTTTTCATATACATTATCATTTACAATTTTCTCTGATAATTCTTTATATGCACTATTTCTAAATTTATTTTTTGCCTTTTCTAATTTTCCAATTGCTCTATTTAATTTTTTAGTTACTTTATTGCTTCTATCTTTTTTATCAAGTTTAGCTATTTTAGAGTTTAAAGCTAATACTGCTGTCCCGTAGAAAAGACTTTTAATACTTGAAATAGAATCAGATTCTTCTAGTTTATTTTGTAGTTTTTCTTTATAACTAGCTGAATTTTCTTCATCATTAATTGATTTTGAATATTCATTTTCTTTTCTATTTAAAATTCTACCTTTTAAGTCTGTATAAATCATAGCTATTACATCATTTACA
>CAVAWS010000094.1:0-7784 GCA_963592455.1 Paratractidigestivibacter sp.
AACTATTAAATATTACGTCATCTCTAATAATTTCATGTTCAAAAAATCTTTCTTGAAATTCTGTCAATGCTTCTATTTCACCATTTGAAAACTCCTTGCTATCAGGTACTATCACAAGTTTATCATCATTATCATTCGTTCTATGTATTACAGCTATACATTTTCCTGTATATTCATTAACCGGTTCAAATACACCTAATAAATAACAATCCAATTCTTCTCCATCACCACTTATGGTATTAGGTACATAGCCATAATTAACAGGATATATAAAGTCATGTTTCGGATGTTTACTTCCTAATTTTCTATCTATCTTAATATCGATCTTTTTTCCAATATATTCCTTAGTTCTCATATTTTTATCCACCTACAAATTACTATTTATTTTCTTTATTAAATGAAAGCAAACAAGCAATAATAGAAAATATTGTTCCAGATAAAATCATCGCAAATCTTCCTATACCATCTATTTCAGTAATAATGCCATAGTCTAAAATCCCAACTCCTAAAATCATTAAAACTATTTTTAATATATTCTTCATACTTACCATCCTTTCATATATATAACCTAACAAATATTATAATTTAAAATTTTTATTTTTTCAACTCAATTTCACTTAAAGAATCTTAGCAACTCCAACATCATATTTATAAATTAATCCATCTGGACTATTTTTTCAATTAATTCGTCCCTCCTAGTTTACATAAAAAAATGCCATTAAGACATCTTTAAGATAGTATGTGGAAACATACCATACGCAAACTAGGTTATTTTTTTTAGACTTCTTTGTGACTTTTTATCAAAATAAGTAATATTCTTAATTAATATAAAAATCTAAAACATTAATAAACTAGAACATCATATATATCATCATAATATTTATTATCAAATACAAACAAGAAAAATATAGCCATTTTAGATATTTCTTCTATAAATGCAAAAATATATGTAAGAATGGTGTTGTTTGCTATGTAAGGTATTACAAGTTGTTCTAAATACCCAGAATACCTGATAACAAATATATTATGATGTTTCTTACTGGTTCTTTATTTTTTCTATCACTATATAAAACAAAACCTACTAATATTAAAGTTGGTATTAACGAGAATGCTAAAACAACTAATCTTTAATAAAAATAATAGTAATTATTAAATAAATCAAAATTAAAACTTATATTAAACATTAATGTGCCTTCCCTTCTATTATTTTTAAATAATTAGTTATTTATGCTTATTCAGCATATTTATATGTTCATTTATCTTTTTTACTATAACATTTTCTTATTTAACATTAAAATGTGCTGCATCAATAAATACAATCGGATAAACTTCTTTTAGTGGTGTTTTTTGTCATTCTTCTACTTCTTTTAAAACAGCATCAGTAATATTACTAATCATTGTAGCAGATAATTGAACTCCATAAATATCTTCGATGAAGTCGCTTATTTCTCTAGTAGATAATCCTTTGCCATAAAGATTTATAACTTTTTCTTCAATTCCAGAAATATCTCTTTTATTTTTATGAACAATTTGTGGTTCAAATTCTGCATTCATCATAGTTTGAATAGTATCTTTAAACATATCTTTTAGTGCATATGCAATGTCATTTGTATTTTTAATATCATAATTTTCTAATCAATATTTAGCAACTTCATTATTTTTATTTTCTTTCATACAAAAATCCTCTTATAATCAATCTTAGGAGAAATCCTATAGTTTGATTATACGAGGATTTATCTTTACACAAAATTATTTACAGACTCGATCTGGTATTTATTTTTTTAATCTGCCTGCTCATAAGTAATTGTTATCGGATCAGATGAAGTAATAGTTAGATTATTTTCTAGTAACTCTGTAGCATCATATTTGTATTCTATAACAAGTTTCATATTTTTTGTTTCTCCTGCATTTAACGTATCTTTTCTAGCAAGCTTATTTCCGCTATCAATATAATACACGTTGTAATTAAAAAGTCCCATAAATTTTGATTTATCACTTGCATTTACAACGCCACTGTTATCTAAATCCCAAACCTTACAATCATCCCAGGTATCAGAGTCTCTTCTAGCACCAAGACATTTGGTATAACTATAATTAAGACTATAGTCTGATACAACTGCATCAACCGTTCCTTTATTTACTATGTCAAAATAATATGTAACACTATCTCCTGGTTTTGTTAAAGTTGCACTAAAGTTTTCTATTGCTGTTCCACTAAGTGTTGGTTCTGTAAATGTTGCAGCACCTTCTACTTCTGTTGCTTTATCACTTGTCTTTTCAAAATGTATATCCCATGTTGCTGTATCAACCGTTGCACTACCATTAATTGTAAGTGTTTGTGATAAAGCTGCAAAAGCTACTGTAAGACCTAAAACTGCTACTAATAAAGCTGCAATTGACAAAACTCTTACTTTTCTTTCTTTTTCCATTTTCTATTCTCCTTCTATTTTTATTATCACATGTTTATAATAGCATAAGACCCCCCCCCGGTCAAGTTTTTCATTCGCTTGTGGAAAACAGGTGTAAACGGTTAATTATTTATTTAACTTCCCGCACTTTTTTGCGTGGTTTTATTTAACTTAATGTTGATATTTTAGCATACCACATAAAAAACACACTTTTTTTCTTATATTTGTGGGATTTTCTAAATCGAAATCACTTTTTATTTTTTTACAGGAGTTTAACTTTGAAACTAACGTTATACAAATATTATGTAAATTTATTTCATTCAGTTTACAGATAAACAAGCATGATCAATTGTGCCAGTAATAAGTCTGCTTACTTTAACAACAATCAGTTCAGGATTTTCATGCATTCCATTATCTATCCAATTTAAAACTATAGAAACAAATGAATATTTGTAAAAATTTGTTATAAATTTTTTATCTTCTTCTCGAAGGTTTTTACCCTTAGATTTTTCAATTATTTCACTATATATTATAGGATACACTAATCTATATAAATTACTTCTTAATACTTCTACAGAAACAGAGTGATAAATATTCTTTACAAAGATTTTTTCTTCCTCCATTATTCTAAAAATAAGTAAAAATTTATCTTCCCATTTTTCACACTCATCTTTTTTCTCTAATATATTATCAACTTCGTCTATACAAATCCACTCAATCAAATCTCTAATGTCTTTAAAATGATAATAAAAAGTTTGTCTATTTATATCACATTTATTTGCAATATCATTAACTGTTATTTTATTGAAAGGTTTTTCTTTTAATAAATCTTTAAATGTATATGCTATTGCTTTCTTTGTAGTTAAGCTACTCATTATTTATCACCTATAATATATTATACATTAAAAAAAATATGAAATAAATATTTCATATTTAATTTTTATTTAAATAAGCCACTTTCTTTAAATAATATTTCAAGATCAGTTCCTTTAATTTTCTTTTCTATTATTTTTATAGCTTGTTTTTCAGCAAATGTTAATGGAAGCTCATCAAATGACTTTTTATCTACAGCATAGTAACATGCTTTCAATAGTTCTCTAACATCATATTTACTACCCCAAACTTCTGGCACAGCCCTATCAATTTTTAAAAGTGTGTAAACTGCTTCCATACCTGTACGTATTGAATATTCTGTAGTAAATATTGTATCTCTTGGTGTTTCTGCAAATTGTCCAACAAATGCAAAGTTAATTGATTCTTTTGGTACCACAAGTGGTCTATCTTTTTCTTCACGTGGTTGAAAAAATGCATTTATATATGGCATATAACATGTTGTTGTATTACATTTATCAGCATACTTTTCAATTTCATTAGTTGGAATTCCTATATGATATAACCATTCTTCACATATTTCTTTTCCTGTACATGTTTTTATTTCCTTTTCTATAAAATTACCTGGCTTAGTAGTATTTAAAGCATATACCCAAACTAGAATACTATTCTTATTTTGGGATTTAAATTGTGGTTGCCTATTAATTGTCCAAGATAAATACCAATTTTCTGTACTATCTTTTACAGTTACAATTCCTCCTGTTGTAACTTTTCCTTTTCTTGGATCACGTTTACATATATTTATAATGTGTTTAATTATGTTTTCATCACTTACTTCTATAGTTGCACTCATCCAGTTTGTTAAATCTACATTACCACAGAATTTATCTGGATTACCAAATTCACCATTAGAAGCCTGTGAAGCAATATTTTTCCATAAATCCCATGATTCACCATTTCCATTTTTTATTTTTGATAAATCTGGTGCATTATTTTGATCTCCATAACAAGATGTATCTGTACAACAACCATTTGTAATGAATACTAAATCATCTTCTATTAAATCTATTGTTTTTTCTTGTCCTTTGTTTTCATATATAATTTGAGTTGCTACTTTTTTATTTTGCTTAGATTCAAATATAACATTTTTAACATCTATACCATATTCAATTTTTACACCATTACTTTCTAAATATTTTGTAAGTGGTAAAATCATGGATTCATATTGATTATATTTTGTAAATCTTAAAGCCGAAAAATCTGGTAAGCCATCTATATGATGAACATATCTACATAGATATCTTTTCATTTCTAATGCAGATGACCATTTTTGAAATGCAAACATTGTTTGCCAATATAACCAAAAATTTGTTTTCCAAAACGAGTCAGGCAATACATCTGATATTTTTTTATTTTCTAAATCCTTTTCTGGTGTAATAAATAATTTTGATAATGCAATTGCTGATTTTCTATCAAGTTTAAACATTTTATCAGTATGAGCATCTTCACCACAATTTATAGTTGCTCTACATAGTGAATAATTTGGATCATGTTTATTAAGCCAATAATATTCATCTAATACAGAAACATCTGGTTTTTCAATTGATGGAACGCTTCTAAACATATCCCACATACATTCAAAGTGATTATCCATTTCACGTCCGCCACGCATATAAAAACCTTTAGTAACATCTTTTCTCCCATCACATGAGCCACCAGCTAAATCTAATTTTTCTAACAAATGAATATGTTCACCTTTCATTTGTCCATCTCTTACTAAATAGAAAGCTGCCGAAAGCCCTGCTAAACCTGTACCAATTATATAAGCAGATTTTTTATCTACTCCTTCTGGTTTTTCTGGACGAGCAAAAGCTTCGTAAGTTCCTGATCCATAATACATAAATATCCCTCCTTATATGATCATTAATTAGATTGTATTATTTTCAACATTTTTATTCAACAATCAATTTTCTTAGTATGTAAAAATATCAATACACTAAAATAAAATTGGAGTAATATCTATACATTTATGTTCAATTGTAATAATTTTATATTATATAGTATTTCAATTTTTTCTTTTTTCATTAATTTATTCATAGTTTTTTCTCTTTTATCAATAAAAAAAGAAATATACCAAATAAAAGTATATCTCTTTATGCATACATATAAGATTAGTTACTTTATCTTATAAACTCTAGTCGACTAAATTATCATATTAATACTTAGTAACTTAATTAATACGTATAAATCATATCAAAATGATATTATAAACAAGGTATATTTAATAAATATAACCTATTAATTTATAAGCTAGTTAGATTTTCTTTCCAAAACACATGCACATTCAATGTGCCGTGTTCGCTAATTATGAATAGTTGTTTTTATATGTTTGGGTATAACTGACTATTACATAATAAACATTCTTAATGGTTTAATGTTTATTATGTATATATCAATTTTCTACTTCTACTCTTACGCTTAAACTATTAACTTATCTTATTTTTTATGATATTTAACTATTTATCACTTTCTTCTAATAATAAATCAAAATCTGATTTATATAATTTATCTTGCTTTATTCTGTATTTTTCAAATTCAGTTAATGCCTTATCACAAGCAATTTCATGAGATATTTTTCCAGCATCTTTTAATATATCTAAATCATCTGCTAGTAAAAATTTATCTATTCTTGTAGACCAATCTTCCATTGTCATTGGAATATGTTTTTTTGCTCTATTTTCTGCTAAATCTAAAAAAGCCGATACTATTAATTCTAAACTTTCTAATTCCTCTTTAGATAAATAATTTTTAGCTATTACTACATCAGTTTCTAAAATCTTTCCATTAGGAGAGTTTTTCCATGAAGTTAAACCCATATGATCTTTTTCTGCATTAGCTCTGTTATATATAATTTCAGCAGAAGTTTGATTAGATACCGCATAGTGCATCTTATTTTGAACCTTTTTAAAAAATTTAATTGTAGTTGGAGACTTTTTATCATAATCCACACTTATTGCATAAATATCAGTTACTTTTTGATAAAATCTTCTTTCTGATAATCTTATTTCTCTTATTTCGGCAAGTAATGAATCATAATAATCTTCATCAAAGAATGTTCCATTTGCCATTCTTTTTTTATCTATTATATAACCTTTTTTTGAGAACTCCTTTAATATATAAGTTGCCCATCTTCTAAATTGAATAGCTCTATCTGAATTAACTCTATAACCAACGGAAATTACAGCATCTAAATTGTAATATTGAATATTTCTTTTTACTTCTCTATTTCCTTCTTTTCGAACTATCGAGAATTTCTCGGAAGTTGAATTTTTATCAAGTTCAAAATTATTATATATATTTTTTAAATGTAAAGAAACATTATCTACAGAACAATTATATAGCTCACTAATAGCTTTTTGAGTAAGCCATAAATCATCCTCTTCAAATCTAACTTGAATTCCTTTATCATGAGTTTGTCTTTCAAATATTAAGAATTCTGCACTACTACTTCTTATAATTAAATTTTTTGCCATTTCTATCATCTCCTTCTAAATAATTTAATCAGTACATATTTACTCATACCACCTAATATGGTATAGGTAAATATATTCTTCTCAAACAACCTCCATAAAATTTCATCATATTTTTTACTAAAATAAGTGTTTTTTTATCAAAAATATACTTTTTTTTGATAGTTACTGAACAGCTAATTTTCACCTAAATATAAGGCTTTATTTAAGTTTTAACACACATACACATTCAACGTGGCTTGTATTAGGAAACATATCAAATGGTATTACTTTTTTTACATCATATAAATCAGTTAAATAAGATATATCTCTTGCCATGGTAACTGGATTACATGATATGTATATTATTTTTTTAGGATTTATTTTTTTCATAATTGAAATAGCTTTTCTATCCATACCTTTTCTTGGTGGATCAACAAATATAACATCTATTTTTTCTTTTATTTTACTTATTTCTTTAGTAGCATCTCCACATATAAAATTAACATTATTAATATTATTTATATTCATGTTTTGTTTTGCATTTATTATAGCATCTTCTACAATCTCTATACCTATAACTTTTTTTACATATTTTGATACTATCATTGTAATAGTACCAGTACCACAATATAAATCAAGAACAACATCATTCTTACTTAACTTAGCACTTTTTATAGCAGTATCATATAATTTTTCTGCTTGCATACTATTTACTTGAAAAAATGATTTAGAAGATACGTCAAACATAAGTCCATTAGATATTTCTTCTATGTAACCTTTACCATAAACAACTTTATCATTAAAAACAGCAGTTTTTAAATAAGGTACTCTATCTATTAAAAAATCAACAATTTTAATATCTTTATCATTTAAAGAGTAAATATCAATTAGTAACTTGCCTCTTGCGTTACCATGTTTAATTGTAATAGAATTAATTTTATTCTTATTATTTTTTATATAATTTCTTACTTCTTTTAAACAATCATTTATTTCATTTTCTACCAAAAGACATTCTTTAATATCAGTTAATTGG
>CAVAWS010000094.1:7794-11713 GCA_963592455.1 Paratractidigestivibacter sp.
GCTTTATTGCGATAGTTATCATTTTTAAATGAAGGTACACACTTTTCAACATCTATGTCTATTTTTCCAATTCGTTTTAAAGCATTATATACTTTTTCCCTTTTAAATTTTAAGTTTTCATCCATTGTTTGATGTCTTAAATCACATCCACCACATTCTTCATAATATGGGCATTTAGATTCAACTCTTTCTTTAGATTCTTCTAATACTATGGCTACCTTGCCTCTTGCAAAATTCTTTTTAATTTCAGTTATTCTTATTCTAATTTTCTCCCCAACTAAAACCTTTGGCACAAAAACAATCATACCATTTATTTTACACACACCTTGAGCTTCGTTTTCAAGACCTATTACCTCAGTATCATATATTTCATCTATTTTTAAAGTATTTAACACATTAATCACCCAATATAATTATACATTATATTTACATCAAGAAAAAGAAAAATAAATAAGTATGTAAACAAATTAAAAAAAAGTGACTATTACAATCACTTTTCTTCCATTGATAATTTCTTATAATAATTAAAACGTTTTATTGCATTTTCTTTATTTATAGAAAACATATAATTAGCTCTTTCTTCGTTTACTAACTTAGTCATAGAATATCTGTTTTCATTATTTAAAAACTCTTCATACTTATCAAAGTCTGGATTTTTATAATCTAGTGTTAACTTATCAGTTTCTGGATTATACCTAAATAATGGCCAGTATCCGCTTTCAACAGCTAATTTTTCTTCTTTTATACTGTTTTTCATACCACTTTTTATACCATGTGTTATACAAGGTGCATACGCAATTACAAGTGATGGACCATTATATTTTTCAGCCTCAGTTAACGCTTTTATTGTTTGCTGCATATTTCCACCTAAAGATATACTTGCAACGTAAACATCACCATAAGACATTGCCATTCTTGCTAAATCTTTTTTCTTTCCATTTTTACCGTTATAAGCAAACTTAGCAGTTGCTCCACTTCTTGTAGATTTAGAATTTTGTCCACCTGTATTTGAGTAAACTTCTGTGTCTAAAACTAATATATTAACGTTTTTTCCTGTTGATAACACATGATCTAATCCGCCATATCCAATATCATAAGCCCATCCATCTCCACCTATTATCCAAGGTGTTTTAGGTTTTATGTACTTTTTTAAACCTTCTAGTTTAATAGCTTCATTAAAATCAAAGTTATTTATTAATTCATTAGAAGATTTTTCATCACAATTATTTTCTAGCCAATTATCATATAGTTTTCTATTTTTCTCTGATAGATTACTCTTATTTAATATTTTTTTTATTTTTTCCTTTTGTAATTCATCTGCTAACTTTATACCAAAACCAAACTCAGCATTATCCTCAAATAATGAATTAGCCCAAGATATGCTGTATGGCATTGAAGGATGAGATGCTCCATATATTGAAGAACAACCTGTTGCATTTGCAATTACTAAATTATCACCAAATAGTTGTGTTAATAATTTAACATAAGGCGTTTGACCACAACCGGCACACGCTCCAGAAAACTCGAATAATGGTTTTTCAAACTGTGAACCTTTAATTGTGTTTTTAGGATATAGATTTTTATTTTGAACAGTATCAAATATAACACTAACTTTTTTTCTATCTTCCTCAAATGCTTCCTTCATTTTAATAGCTTTTTCCTTAGCAGGACAAACCTCAGAACATACGCCGCATCCTGTACAATCATCTAATGATATTGCCATGTAAAAGTATAAGTTATCTTTACCCTTAACCTCTTTTACCTTGCCTTCTAAGTTAAACTTTAAAACCTCTTCCTTAGTTAATATAAAAGGTCTTATAACAGCATGAGGACATGAAATTGCACACATGTTACATTCTATACAGTTTTCTTTATTCCAGCAAGGAAGAAGACTTGCAATGTTTCTCTTTTCATATTTTGATGTTCCTGGCCCAAAAGATCCATCTTTATGTTTAATAAAGTCTTTAACTGTTAAACAATCGCCCTTTAATCTAGATGCATAATTAAGAATTTTATCATCAATTAAATTTACTTGTTCTTTTTCTTTGTTATTTAAAGATGTAATATTAACCTCTACTTCACAAAGTGCATCAATAGCATCATCTATGGCTTTTAAGTTAGAATTTACAACATCTTCTCCTTTTTTTGAAAACTTCTTTCTAACTTGATCTTTTATCTTATTTATAATTGGTTCAAATTTAACAAGATTAGCAACTTTGAAAATAGCAGTTTCCATTATTGCACTTATCTTATTTGGAATATTATTATCTCTAGCAATTTTAAATGCATCTATAACGTATAATTTTATTTCATTATCAATTATAAATTTCTTTACTTTATTAGGTATAAAGTTTAATAATTGATCACCTTTTAAGTTTGATACTAAAATAAACGTACCACCCTTTTTTATATTATCTAATATGTCATATTTTAAAAGATAAGAATCCTTTGTACAAACTACTACGTTTGCTTTATTTACATAATAAGGACTTTTTATATCTTCTTTTGAAACTCTTAAATGAGATTTAGTAACCCCACCTGATTTCTTAGAATCATACTGAAAGTATCCTTGTACAAATGCATCAGTATAATTACCTAAAATAGTAATTATATCTTTTGATGCTGTTACCATACCATCTGATCCATATCCATAAACAAGTATTTCTCTTTGACCTTTATGTTTTATTCTATATGGTAGAATTGGTATACTCTTGTTTGTTAAATCATCTTTTATTCCAACTGTAAAATCATGAAAAGGATTATTATCCAAAAAGTCAAACACAGCCTTTATACAAGCTTCATCAGTGTTTTTACTAGATAATCCGTATCTCCCGCCATATATTTTTGGTTTAATATCCTTATCTTGATACATAGCACAAACATCTAAATATAATGGTTCTCCTGATGATCCTGGCTCTTTTGTTCTATCTAATACAGCGATTTTCTTAACTGTTTTAGGCATAACATCAAAGAAATATTTCTTACTAAAAGGTCTATATAAATGAACTTCTAAAAGACCTAAACCTTCTTCATTTTGGACTACTTCACGAACTGTATCACAAACAGACCCCATTGCAACTATTACCTTAGTAGCATACTTATCACCATAGTAATTAAATGGTTTGTAATTCTTACCAGTTATCTTGTTTATCTTTTGCATGTAATCATTTACAACATCAGGCATCTTTTCATAATTAACATTTCTAGACTCTGTATTTTGGAAATAAATATCATCATTTTCAGTTGTACCACGAATAACCTTTTTTGCAAGTAAACTGTTATTTCTAAAATCATCTAACGCCTTTTTATTTAGTATATATTTTAAATCATTACCATCTAATACTTCTATTTTCTTTAGTTCATGAGACGTTCTAAAACCGTCAAAAAAGTTTAGAACTGGCATACTATTATCAATTGAAGATAAGTATGAAACAGCAGTTAAATTCATAACATCTTGAACACTTGATGATGCTATCATAGCAAATCCAGTTTGTCTTACTGCATATATATCTTGATGATCACCTAAAATACTAAGTGCATGAGTTGCAATTGATCTTGCTGCAACGTTTATAACACAAGGAAGACACTCACCTGCTATTTTATACATATTAGGAATCATTAAAAGAAGTCCTTGAGATGCTGTATAAGTAGTTGCTAAAACACCTGAGGTTAAAGCTCCATGAACTAATGCTATAGCACCTGCTTCACTTTGCATTTCTACTACCTTAACTGGATTACCATATAAGTTATTAAACCCCTTACTTGATAATTCATCTATTTTCTCCGCCATAGAACTAGCTGGTGTTATTGGATATATACCTGCTAACTCACTAAATAAATAAGAAACATAACTACAGGCTTCATTACCATCCATTACTTTATATTTTTTCATATTAACCATTCCCTTACTATAATACAA
>CAVAWS010000094.1:11779-14269 GCA_963592455.1 Paratractidigestivibacter sp.
CAGGCTTCATTACCATCCATTACTTTATATTTTTTCATATTAACCATTCCCTTAATATAATACAATTAGATTATAACATTATTTAATGTAAAATTAAATAAAAAAAAGACTTTAAAGCCTTCTTAATAAGAATCAATATTAATATTTACTCTCTTATTATCATTAATATAAGAACTTGCTTGAACAATAGTTCTAATAGCTTTAGCTGTCCTTCCTTCTCTACCAATTACTCTTCCCATTTCTTTTTCTGGAACCATAACTTGTAATACGATTTCATCTTCATTTTCAGAAGGAAACTCTTTAACTGTAACTTCGTCCCCATCACTTACAAGTTCTTTAATAATTGTTTCTGTTAATTTTACTAATTCCATAATTACTTACCTTGTTTTTCTTCTACAAACTTCTTCATAATACCAGCTTTAGATAAAATGTTTCTAACAGTATCAGTTGGAGTAGCTCCATTCTTTAACCATTTAATAGCTAACTCTTCATCTACTTTAACTTCTGCTGGAGTTGTAAGTGGATTATAAGTTCCAACAGTTTCGATAAAACGTCCATCTCTAGGACTTCTAGAATCTGCTGCAACTATACGATAAAAAGGTGCTTTCTTTGCTCCCATTCTTTTTAATCTTAGTTTAACTGCCATATCAAAATTCCTCCTTAATACATTGTAATTTTATCATAGTTATAAATTAGTGTCAACCATTTTTGTTAACAATTAATTATTTATTAAAATAAAAAGGACTTATATAAAATCCTCTTTAACTTCATTATCTATGTTTCCCATAACAGCATCTTCTTTTGGTTGTTCTTCTTTTTCTTCTTTTGTATCTGATACATTATCTTCTTCATCATTTAAATTTTCCCAAGCATCTTCATCTTCAAGAGCTGCTATTTTAACCTTGGTATCATTTATAACTTCAATACCTAATTCTTTTTCTATATCAAATTCTATTACATCATCTTTTATCTTAACATTACTACATGATGGTTCTTTAAGAACTCTTACGATTATATCACTACCATCTAAACTTGTACCATTTTTAAGATTTACTAAAACTGTTTCTGTATAATGGATATTTTTTGTTGCAACAGAAGTTTTTTTATCATTATCATATGAATACCAAATATTTATATCAAAACTTCCATCTATAACAACCTTATTATTTTGTACATATCCTTTAAATTTATGATTTATAACCCAGCACCCTAGTGCTGTATTAGCATTATTATCAACAAGTAAAGTATATGTGTTTTTAAATAATTTTTTTCCTTTTCCAATAACTGCCTTGGTAACAATTTCTTTATACATAAGATATCCTCCTCACATTAATTTATGATATTAGCATATAAAAGTTTACAAAAAAATAAGTTCTTTGTTTAAAAGAACTTATCTTAACTATTCAGATTCTAATTTTTCTAAAACTTT
Source organism: Paratractidigestivibacter sp. (assembly GCA_963592455.1). Taxonomy (GTDB): domain Bacteria; phylum Bacillota_I; class Bacilli_A; order RF39; family UBA660; genus Aphodocola. The sequence goes on from CAVAWS010000094.1 coordinate 13,209, forward strand.
TTCAGTAACATCAATAGCTTTTGCTCTTAATTCTTCTGCTGCCTTAGCTACTACTGGAGTTGCTTTTTCCTTAGTATAAGAAACTAATTCTTCTGCCTTTTTCTTTAAGTCTTTAGCTTTCTTATTAGCTATTTTTAAAGCTTTCTCCTTATCTAAACTTTTCATCTCTTCCATTATTTCAGTAGCTTTTTCTATTACGTTATCTCTTACTTCTATAACGTCTATTTCCTTAGCCTTATTAATTAGGTCAGTGGCTTTTTCTTTTAATGCTTTTCTAGTTTCCTTACCAGATTTTGGTGCAAATAAAACTCCTAGTGCTGCACCAATTGCTGCGCCAAAAGCAATTTTTTTTATACTACTCTTCGTTTCCTTCTTCATATTTTTCACTTTCCTTTCTTAGTTTTTCTTTCTTTCTTAGATTTTTCTTTTGAAATAATCCTTTAATAAATAGTATTATAGAATCTGATACAACCTCAGTTAAAGCAGATAATTTATCAGTTACACTATCTACAATACTAAATACCCCATTTAATGATTTAACCTTATCATCTACATCATCTACTATATCTTCAACCTTATTCATGGTTCTTAATACTTTTACACAAATAACAATTAAGATAACAATAAGGATACATAATAGTATATAAATAATTATAGGTAAATATGAATTTAAAAAATTAATCATTACTCATCACCTTCTTTAGAATACATTGTATCAATTAAATTAAATAAATCTTGTTCTTTGGTATCATCATCGTCATCATCTGTTTCATTAATAGTTTCTTTTTTCTTATTAGAAGTTTTTTTAGATTTATTTCTTTCTTTATCTACGTCTATTTCTTTAAAATTAACATTAGGTAAAATCATATCATCTTCATCTTCCTGCTCTTCTTCCTTAGTTATTTCAACAGATGAAAACACTTCTTTTTTCTTTTCTTCTTTTTCTTTTTTCTCAGTTCTTGATAGTTTTTCTTCCTTTTTTAACATATCATTTTCAGCTTCTTCTATTGTTTTTGAACTAAGTTTTTTTAATGTATCTTCTAATTCATCATCAAGTGAAC
>CAVAWS010000095.1:0-3450 GCA_963592455.1 Paratractidigestivibacter sp.
TAAATAAACTTTTCATTAAAGATGGAACCAAAATGGATTCGGGTGCCATATATATTATTTCATCTTTTCTTTTTACTCCTTCACCATGATTTCTATAATTACCATTATCTTCATCAAAATATTTCATCATTAAACCATGTAACTTTAATAAATCATCTTCGCTTTTATAATTATATTCATTTATATGGTTATATGCTTTAATAGCATTTTTAACTTCTTGTACTTCATTTTTTTTGCCAAAAATTTGTTTGTTTTCTGATATGTTTTCTACATCAAACAAAGATAATGAATTAGCTTCAATTGCAAGTGAAGAATGAATTGATCTTATTTTTGATTTTGAAATCATATATTTTCTTTTTTGCTTATCATTAACATTTATATTTTTAAGTTTAACATTTATGTCATTTAATATATCATTCATCTCATTATCAATAAAAAACACTGGGTTTATTTCATCAAATAATTTCACTTATATCACTCCTCGCACTAATAAAAGTATACCACAAATGTCACTGTAAATGTCACTGTATTTATATTTTTTTGTACTATTTTAATATTTTAATGGTATACTTATATCAGTTAATACTTTATTAGTACCTATGGTTTAGGTAATTAAAGGTTGTCCGACTTCAACCTTTATGGTTCCAGAAGATATTTAGTTTGATTTTTTAATATACAAAATAATCATAGTCGAAAAGTGGTCGAATTGGTTGATAAAATTTCTTTTGTATATAATATTATTAGGTGATAAAAACGTACATAGAAGATCAAAAAACTAAATTAAAAGTTGAATTAACTAAAGATGTAAAAAAGGTTATATAATTTTTAGTGTGTGTAATATGTAAAACATTATATGCACTTTTTTTGCAAAATAAAAGACATATAAGTTTAACCTTGATACAATGTAAGTGTTCCAAAAAAACATGAAAGAAGATACTTATATGTCTAATACAAATTATATACGAAATCTTTTAAATTTAAAAGATAAAAACATCATTTTTAAAGAAAATTATTATAAATAAGAGATAATTAGGTTAATTATCTCTTATTTGTGTCTACACGCACTATTTGACAATCAACCTCAAAAATCAGTTTTTTAGTACCCTTTATGAAAATGATCAAATAACATCTTAATAAAAAGCCATATAGAAAGAATTATAATAAATACAATAAATATTTTCTTTATAGCCTCATCTGTAACTAAACTACTAGCTAATATTAAACTTGCATCTATTATTCCAATTATTAATTCATGTAATAATTTTTCTATCTTATCAATTTGATTAGAAGAATCACTAAGCTCAAACTTAAACTTAGTATCACCATCATTTAATGATTTAACAAACGTATTAACTTCCTTTGGTATATTAATCATACTTTTAGCACTACTTAATGTACTTTTTGCTGCATTTAATATCTTATCAGCATCTATTAAACTCTCTTTATTATTTACAATATGATTATAAAGTACATCAAATAACGATAAATTAGGATTTAAATCTTTTAATACCGATTCAATAACACCCATACCTCTTATAAGCATAGTTACATCTTTATCTAGCGTTAAATTATGATTCTTTAACATTTTATACATATCAGATATAAACTTAGCTGAATCAAGCGTATCTAGACTTGAATTAGAAAAGTTAGTTAAAATAGATCTTATATTATTTTTTAAACTATATAAATCAACATCACCATTTTGTGTAGACATATCTACTAATATCTTTGCAACAGTATAATAATCATCCTCTACTATCTTAACAATAGCTTCCTTTAATAACTTTTTATTCTTCTCTTGTAATGTACCCATCATTCCAAGATCTAAATATTCTATTACACCATTTTTTACTAATATATTACCTGCATGAGGATCAGCATGAAAGAAACCATCATCAAGAGCTTGTTTAATATAATTATCACTTAACTTGTAACTTAAATCTACCAAGTTACATCCTTCTTCTTTTAATTTATCAACTTCATTTATATAAGTTCCACTAATATATTCCATTACTAAGACAGTATCTGTTGAAATATTACTGTAAACCTTTGGAGAATATATGTAGTCTATATTTTCATTTAACTTCTTAAATTTAATAAGATGTTCTCTTTCTATGTTAAAGAAACATTCTTCATATGCAACTTGCATTATCTCATCTAAAGATTTAGAAATATCTATTATTTTAATAACCTTATCTAACTGTAAAATCTTAATAGCTTTCTTTAATAATTTAACATCCATCTGCATAGTTTCATAAACGTTTTTTCTTCTTACTTTTATAACTACTTTATCCCCATTTAAAAGAGTAGCTTCATTAACTTGTGCAATTGATGCAGAACCTATACACTTACCAATACTTTTAAATATTTTACTTGTATCATTATATTCTTCTTTTAATATAGAATTTAATTCACTATCCTTCATCATAGGAGCATTTGTTCTAAGATTAACTAATACATCACAATATTCCTTAGGTATAATATCTACCCTGCTAGATAATATTTGACCTATTTTTATAAATGTTGGCCCTAACTCTTCTATTAAAGATTTTATTTTTAATGGAGTTACTCCTTCTGTTAACTTTGCTTTTATTAATATATTCTTTATTTCATTTAATCTTTTTAACTCTTCTTTATTTATCATATATACCACCTATTATAGACTATATTATACCACTTTTTTATTTAAATATTAACAGTATTTTATACAGAATAGAATTTTCAAAATCAATATGCACAACTTCTTGCAAAAATAATAATCTGTAAAAATAATATACTAAGTTTAATATACCAATAATATCTAATATACATACCATTTTTTTATTAATCTTAATATTCTTAAACAAAAAATAAAAATATAAAACAGATAAAATAATGACAACTGGCCAAAAAGCATGGTAATAAAAAGCTTTACTTATATCTAATTTTAAAAGACTAATAAATGCTCTTGTCATACCACACAAAGGACAAGGAACACCAAATATATACCTAAATGGACATCTGTATAAACCAAATAAACTTAAGAGTATTAAAATGAATAAAGATATAATAATAATTAGTATTTGTTTTTTATTTTTCATGGCTACCTAAAAAATATCACATTTAAATAATGTGATACATTTCTTTATTAAATATACTATACAGTATATTCACCGTTAACAAATACTACTTCTTCTTGGTTACTCATAGCAGAACTATAAACTTTTGTAATACAAATAATTAAGTCAACTAAAGACCATATTCCGCATCCACCAAGAGTTACTAATTTAAGAATTCCAAGACCAACTTGACCTCTCATAAATCTGTCGATTCCAAGACTTCCTAAAAACCAGCAAAATAACCAGCAAAATAAATGTTTATTATATCTTTTTTCCATGTTCTATACTCCTTCCAATTATAATTATATTTTTATTGGTTATTTTGTCAATGATATTAAAGCCTTATTACATG
>CAVAWS010000095.1:3460-8961 GCA_963592455.1 Paratractidigestivibacter sp.
TTTTACTGTGTCAATTTCTATAGATCCAAAAAATAATCCAGTTCTTATTTCAAAATCATTTAACATATCAGGTGTTATAGAAGTATAAAAAGATCTACCTAAGTATTTTTTTCTACCTAATAACATCCTTTTATTGGTAAATACTATAACTGTTGTAAAAAATGGTTGAATAAGCATTGTATCTTTTTGACCTACAAATGTATATAGTACTACCTCATCATCATTGATATGTCTTTGAATAACACTTGCATGTTTTTTTACACGCCATGCTATTGTACCAGGATATTTTTTTAAAAACCTTCTACAATTTTCGTAAACATCTCTATTCATTATTCACCAAAACCATTATCAGTAAAGAATTTCTTTATTGTTTCTAATTCTACATAACCAGAATTTTCTGCTAATGACTTACCATTTTGTACTATTAATACTGTAGGAGTTCCCCACTCATTGTTTTTTAAATAATCAAGTGAATCAGAAAACTTTGACCAATCATCCTCAGATAAATTATCTGTGTTAATATAATTAATAGTTAACTTCATATCTTCCATTGCTTGTTTTAAGATTGGTGTAAATTTTTGACAATATGTACATGTTGGTCTAGCAATTAGAACAATACTCTTTTCATCTTTTTTAATTAAACTTAAGTATTCATCTAGTGAAACTTCGTTAAATCCAGCTGCACTTAATTCATCATCAGAACTTTCTGTTTCCTCAGTATTTTTGTTACTACTAGAATTTGATTTTTTATCTATTTTAGATACTCCAATAGCTAAAAATACAACAAGTAAACATACAAATACTATACCAACAATCTTCCCTGCGCTTTTTATAACGTCCTTATCAGATTTTTTAGCAACTATTATAGCTATAAATAAACTACTAACCATAGTTATAACAGAAATAACCAAAATGGCAATTAATAATAAATTATTCATAATAACCTCCTTAAATATAAACTAATTATACTACAAAAAATAAAAAAAAGGAATAGTACCTTTATTTTTTAAAGTAGAGTGTTATTTTTCTTTTTCTCTAGCATGGTAAGTATTTTTTGTTTTCCGTTTTTAAGTTCTGATATAGAACCACTAGTATTCAATGTATTAATTATATCAGATGTATAATTAGAACAATCAATTTGTTTATACCATGGTGTTTTTAAAACATCATTATCTACATAAGTGAAGTTAGTTGAGTATAACTTTTCAAATAAACCATCTTCATAAGCTTTATTAAAAACATCAAGACCATTAGTAAACATAGAAAATGTTGAAATTAAAAATACTTTTTTTACTCCTCTTTGTTTTAAGTCATCAGCAACTTCTAACATAGATGTACCAGATGCAATCATATCGTCTACAACAACAGCAGTTTCTCCTTTTAGATTTCCACCTAAATAATTATGTGCAACTATAGGATTTTTACCATCTACTATTTTGCTATAATCCCTTCTTTTATGAAACATTCCAACGTCAGCCTGAAACATATTTGCATAGTATCTTGCTCTATCCATTGCACCAGTATCAGGACTTATAAATTTTACATTTTCAGGATCAAAATCCTCATTTTTTATAAATTCCTTTAAAATAGTATTAGTTGGATAAAAATTTTCAAACGACATATTAGTTGGAACCGCATTTTGAATATTAGGATCATGAACATCAAATGTAACTATTGTACTTACACCTAAGTTCTGTAATTCTTGAAGTGCAAGAGCACAATCAAGTGATTCCCTGCCCTTTCTTTTATGCTGTCTTGATTCATATAAAAGTGGCATTACAACTGTTAATCTATCAGCTTGACCTCTTACCGCTGATATAACCCTTTTAATATCCATAAAATGTTCATCAGGTCCCATATGATTTAAATAACCATACATCTTATATGTCATACTATGATTTCCAACATCAGATATTATGTATAAATCCTTATCTCTTACAGAGTCATTTATAACAGCCTTACCCTCTCCATTATTAAACCTAACAAGATCAGTTGGTATTATAAAACTATTTTTCTTACTCCTTCTTTGCATAATATTTTGGTCTATTTTATTTCCTAAGTTTTTGCAATTATCCATTACAATAAGACCTAATTCATCTTCATATTTACTACTCATAAAAACCTCCATAAAATATAAAAAACTAGCACAAAAAGTGTTAGCTTTTTAAATCAAAATATATAGTAACAGAATTAAATAATGAATTAACAATAAAATAATTTTTAAGTACTTTATTTTTCACCATGTTAATACCTCTTACACCTAAATTATAACAAATAATTTTGTTTTAGTTAAGTGTTATTTATAACTTTTTTAATTATTATCACATACTTTGAAAATATTAATAATTGTGATATTATTTAAGTAACAAGAGGTGATAATCATGAATATGAAGGACATGATTTTAAATGAATTATCAAAAGATGATTATAAGGATGACTTTGTTAAAATAAGATATATATATCTTATTGTATGTGATACTTTTTCATATGATATGAGATTTATATATACAAATAATCAAGATTTAAAAAATGAAATTTACAATAAAGATGTTAAACTTGATAACGTAGAAGATTATGAAATAGTATGTTATTCCTTTGCAAAAGTTTTATGTGATGCATTATCTTTATATGGTCTAGAGGCTAAAATAGAAAGAGAAAAAAGTAATTCTACTTTCAGTCATGTGTATGTCATTGTTAAATGTAATGGCTCTTTCATTAAACTAGATCCTACAAAAAGGCATGATAATACAAGAGTTAAATTAAACAGTAGTACCCTTGATTTTACAAATCTTGATATTAACAAACAAGAATATTTTGATAATAAATTAAAAGAAGCTGATAGTATTATAAATAGCAACAAAAAACATAAAGTAGATATTGAAGTATATTATAATGATGCAAAAATTACAGAGCTTATAAATATAATAGAAGATAATGCAAGAAAAAGAAAAATTAGTGATAGTGAATTGTTTTTTGAAAAATTAGGTTATATAACTGGACTAGTTAATGTAAGAGATGACTTAAAAAGATATGATGACATGGATTATTATTACTCATATCTAATAAGAAAATTTAATTTAAATGAAGGAAAAAATCAATATGTCAAACCAGGTATATTCTTTAAAAATGATGATAAAACCATGAAAGATATAATTAACATTACTTTAGTAGAATATAAAAAATTTTCTCCAAGGTTTTATGTTATGAGAAAAGTTGATGAAAACTACAAAATTAAGGAATTAGAAAAAGATGAAACTATTGAATTATTAAGAGAATATAATTGCCCTGTAATTCAGTATTATTTTGAAGACAGAGCTACTAAAATGATAGATAATAGAATAAGTAGAGTAATAAAATAAAAGGTCAAGGTTAAACTCCCCTAACTTTTTATTTGTAAGATTCATTTATTTTTTTATTCTTATTTATTAATTTTTCATATCTTTCTTCTTCACTAAATACACATCCACAATATTTTTGCATATAAAGTCCTAATTCTCTAGCCTTATTTTGACCATACCTAAATCCTGGCCTAAAATCCCTGTATAAAAATTCTATATCATACTTTTTAGATAACATTTCACCAGTCTTTTTTAATAATTCATGATTTTGATATGGACTAATTAAAAGTGTCGTTGAAAATGCATCAAAGCCATTTTCTTTAGCATATTTAGCAGTTTTTTCTAATCTACATAAATAACAGTAACCACATCTATTATCTAATTTATCTACTACGTTTTTGCAAAATTCTCTAAGACCATAATAATCATTAATTATTAATGGTATACCTATTTCATCATCATATTTTTTTAACGTTTCAAGCCTCGCTTCATACTCTTTATAAGGATGAATATTCGGATTATACCAAAAACTTGTTATATCAATATTATCTTTTTTTAATTCTTCTACGCAGTAAACACTACAAGGAGCACAACATGTATGTAATAATAATTTCATTTAAATACCTCTAATCTAACTAAAAATTAATAATAATTTTACCAATTAATATTATCACTTTTTTTAGTATTAGTCAAAATTACACACTTCCAGTCTTACCATATTTCTTAGAGATAATTTTTCTTAACACATCAACTGGCATCACGGTAAGCGCTATTGTAATCATAATTGTAAATTCTTTTAAAGATAATGGAACTGTTCTAAACATATTTCCTCCATAATACATAAGAATCATTTGTACAACTAAAATAAATGATATAACAACAATAAACATTTTATTTTTATAAAGATGTGCAAATATGTTAATTCTACTTGTATGAGCATTAAAACAATTAAAGATGCCTGCAAAGATAAATAAGCCAAAGAAAGCAGTCATAAATGATTTATTGCTTGAAAATAAATGCTTGATAAAAGGAAGTTTTAAAAATAAAATACATAACAAGGTAGTATAAATTCCAGTTATAACAATTTCACTTAACATGTAAGAGTTAATGATGTTTTCATCTTTTTTCTTTGGTTTTTCCTTCATATACTCTAAAAGAGGTGGTTCGAATGCAAACGCAAGACCTGCTAAAGTATCCATTACCATGTTTATCCACAGCATTTGTATTACCGTAACAGGAGTTTCTACCCCAATAAATGGTCCAATTATAGATACACTAAGTGCACATAAATTAACTGTTAATTGAAATATAATAAACTTTCTTATACTTTTAAAAATAGTTCTTCCAAAAAGTACTGCTTGACTAATAGATAAAAAATTATTATCAAGTATTACTATATCACTTGCTTCTTTTGAAACTTCACTACCTGTTCCCATTGAAAAGCCAACATCAGCCTTTTTTAATGCCGGAGCATCATTAACACCATCACCTGTCATACCAACTACAAATCCCATTTCTTTAGATATTCTAACTAATCTTGACTTATCCTGTGGAAGACTTCTTGCAACAACCTTCAAATTAGGTATTATTTTCATAACCTCATCATCAGTTAGCTTGTTTAATTCATCAGACGTTATTATCAAATCTTTATCACTTTTAACAAGACCCACTTCTGCTGCAATAGATCTTGCTGTATCCTTATTATCACCAGTTATCATAACAACGCTAATTCCAGCATCATTAACTAAACTAATACCTTTTTTAGCCTCTTTCCTAACTGGATCCTTGACAAAAATAGCCCCTACAAATACTAAATCTTTAAAAAGCATTTCATTAATACTTCCACTACTTGCTAAAGCAATAACTCTTATTCCATTTTTAGTTGCCTCATTTATCTTACTTATTATTTTATTTTTATTTATAAACACCTCTTTTTTTCCATAAGAATTATAGTAATATTTACACTTATCAAGAATAATTTCTGGAGCACCTTTTATTAAATTTCTTATTTTATTATCATCAATTACAGTAATCATATATTTATTTTTACTGTTAAATGGAATCTGTTTGATCACTTTTATACCTTCTACTTCAAATGGCTTAAAAAAAGATAATAAACATCTATCAGTTATATTCCCACCTATTATGTCATCTTTATCATAA
>CAVAWS010000096.1:0-2336 GCA_963592455.1 Paratractidigestivibacter sp.
AAAAGTAACTTTTTTTAAGAATTCTTCTAGGGAAATTTCCTTACCATTATAATTATATGAAGATACTTTTTTTATTACGTTTTTCTCTTTTTCATATAATATGCACTTCATATTTCTATATTTTTCTTTATAATCACTACCACAATAACTTATATCGCTTATATAAATAGATGATTTTAAATTGTTATATGCCATACTTCCTTTTATCTTAAACTCAGAACAACTGGAGTTAATAGTTTTGAATTCATAGTTATAATTGTTTTTAGCGTTTATTAAAATAATACTAATTATGACCAAAATTAATATTAATATAATTATAATTGCTATGTATAATTTTTTATTACCTTTTTTAGATTTACTATATTCTCCATCAAATATTTCATCTAAACTAATATTAAAATCTTTACTCATTTGTTTTAATAAAATTGCATCAGGTAAATTTATACCATTTTCCCATTTACTTACAGCTTGATACGTAACTTCATATTTATCTGCTAACTGCTTTTGAGTTAAATTGTTTTCTTTTCTAAGTTTTTTTATAAATTTAGATATTTTTTCATGATCCATATACTTCACCTACTATAATACTTTTAAATTCATTATAGCAAAAATATTAAAAAAATAAATCTAATTACTACTTTTAAAATAATAATTGTTGAAGTTATATTTAAACACTCTATAAATACTACTTTTACAATTAACTTTATATGTACTTTTTATATTACCGTTAATGTCTCTTTCAGAAAAAGTACAAGCCTGTGCAGAGTCTACTATAATACTATTATTATAATTTTGTGTACTACTCATGTATGCCGAAAACGGTACTTCAAATTTTTCTACAAGTTCAAATGTCTTGTTATTTTCATCTACTTTATATTTATAATAATATGATTTACCTTTATCAGAAGGAGTACTATATTTAAGACCAATACTAGACCAATCAAAATTCGGAACAGTAGTACTTATGCCTATATTATTATTAAACATAGTTAAATAATATATTCCATCCGTTGATGTTGGAATATAACTTACCGTATGTTGACCACCTGCAATAGTAAAATCTCCAATTTTAGTGTATAAATATTTTTTAGATTCATAATTTTCATAAAACTTTTCATCTCCAAGAATATAAACAATCTCGGGTTTTTTAAAAATATTGCTTATTTTAATAATTGATGAAGTTTCTCTAGAACTTAATATAACTGTATCATTAGATAAATATTTTATAGTATTTATATGCATCCAATCAACACCTACGGACTCAACTTCTTTTGCTACTTTCTCTTTATCATAATATGCACTACTTCTAATATCCGATAAAACTTCTTCTAAATAAAATGTGTCAACTATTTTTTCTGTGTCAAGATTTATTTTTATAATGACATCTTCGCAAGATTCTTTAGTTGTATCACTTGCAAGTATCAAAAGATTATTTTTATCATCGTCAAAAGTATAATCATGATGTAATTTGTATTTTCCTAAATTATAAATTTTAGTTATTTGACCTAAATTATTCATTTCAGCAATTTTTTTCTCAGAAATACTGAAATACATTTTATCATCTTTAAACAATAAATTAACAGCTCTATAACCTATTATAGGAATTTCACTTCTAATAATACCATCATTATCAACTAACCAAACATAATCATCATCACTTGAATCACCTAAAATTGCAAACAAACCATTTTCTAATTTATCACTGTTTTTATTTGAAACCTTAACCTTATTATCAGTATCAATTTTATACTTAGTAAAATCAAGAATATATTTTTTATTTTTTATTTCACCATTTTTATTTGTAAAAGTTAAAGTTAAAGTGTTTTTCTTTCCCATAATAAATCCTATTAATTCATATGAATGAATATTAGAATTACTTTGCACTAACTCATTTTCAAATTCAGAATAACCATTTACTTCTATTTTATAAGATGAAAGTTCTACATTTTTTTCTTTATAATATATATTAACAGAATTTGTATTGGTACCATAAGGATTATATATCATAAGTAAATTATTAGAATTATAATTATTATTTTTAATCATAGTATCAATCTTTTTAGTAACATCTTTTTGATAAAGCATATTATATACTATAATATTTTTATTTTTTTCAACAGTATAAACATTATTATTAATATCAGAAAAAGTTATATTTACATTTTTATCTATCCATGAACTATTTTTTAAATTTTCGTTTATTTTTTGTTTATAAACTTTTTTACCAATAATAGCTAATACAAAGAGTAAAAATAAAAACATCACAATTATTAAAATTTTCTTTAAAATTTTTATTTTAGTTGATTTACTAAACATATGTCCTCTTTTCTACATAC
>CAVAWS010000097.1:0-1452 GCA_963592455.1 Paratractidigestivibacter sp.
CTAGAAAAATTATCTAAGGGAAACATATTAACTTTGTATGAAGATGATGATGATTTGATGGAAGATGCCATGATAGAAAATAAACAAGCAATAGAAATGACTAATATTTATCGTGAAATATTAACTAGTACTACTGATGCATATGCAAGTATTATTTCTAATAACTTAAATGATGTAATGAAATTTTTAACTAGTATAACAATAGTATTATCTATTCCAACTATGGTTGCATCATTTTTAGGTATGAATGTTCCAATGGGAGATATTGGAACGTCTAGTTTAAGTTTCATAATTATACTTGGTGTTTCATTTATTGTTTCAATATTAATTACAATAATATTAAAGAAGAAAAATATGTTATAATAAAAGAGTAAAAATAAGAAAGGATTGTATAATATGACTAAAAAATTAAAAAAACAAATAACAGAGCTTATAATTTTTTCTGGAATAACTTTATGGATTGTGTTTAATTATAAATTATTCTTTGACTTTGTTAATTTTGTTTTAAAACTTGCAATGCCTGTTATAGTAGGAATTGCTATTGCATTTATTATAAATGTACCTATGAAGCAAATAGAAAAGAAGATATTTAAAATAGATAAAAGAAAACATAAAAAGTTAATCAGATTAATATCACTATTATTATCCATTGTAATAATATTTGGTATACTTGCTCTCATATTGTTTTTGATAATACCAGAATTTGTAGAGGCAATTGGAACACTAAGTAAAAATTTACCAAATAGTATAGAGTGGATAAATAATGTAATAGACAAGATATCAAATATTTCACCAATTATAGATGATTATATTAAAAATATAAATATTGGAAATTTAGTATCAAGTGTTGGAATAAATGCTAATAATATTATTAACGTTATAATATCACTTGTATCTAGTGCAATATCTAAAGTTGTAATGTTCTTCTTTGGGTTTATTATTGCAATATATATTTTAGCAGATAAAGAAAATTTGGTAAGACAAGCTAAAAAAATAATTTATGCGTTTTTTAATAATAAGGTATCTGATGAAATAATTAAAATTTATAAATTAACTAATATTACATTTACAAACTTTATAACAGGTCAGTGTCTTGATGCTTGTCTAACAGGTTTTGAGTTCTTTATAATCTTATCAATTATAAAAATACCATATGCATTAATACTAGGAGTTTTATTTGCGGTAACTGCTCTTATACCTTATATAGGTGCTTTTATAACACTTGTAGTAGGTGCGATATTAGTAGCGGTTTCAAATCCAATAAACGCTATTTGGTATGTAATAGTATTCTTTGTTCTTCAACAATTTGATGATAATTTTACTTATCCAAAGATTGTTGGTAAGTCAGTTGGACTTCCTGCACTTTGGGCACTTGTTGCAGTTTTAATAGGTGGATCTATTTTTGGATTTATAGGTATGATAATAAGTATTCCTATATCATCTGTTTTATAT
>CAVAWS010000097.1:1462-2659 GCA_963592455.1 Paratractidigestivibacter sp.
TTTTATATACATTATTAAAAGAGTTTGTTAATTATAGATTAGCTAAGAAAAGCGAAAATAAACTTGACAAAAAATAGAAAATAAAATATAATTAAATAGTAATCATTACTACTTAGGAGATTAAAATGAGATATTCAAAACAAAGTGAAGAAGTTTTAAATGCAGTATTAAGTTCAAGCACTCATCCTGATGCTATGACGATTTATAAGATGGTAAAGGAAAAAATACCAAATATTAGTTTAGGTACTGTTTATAGAAATTTAAATACTTTAGCAAAAGAAGGCTTAATTAAAAAAATAGAAATAGATGAAGGTAATGATAGATTTGATAAAACGCTTTTTGACCATAATCATATAAAGTGTATTAATTGTCATAAGGTCGTTGATATAAATAGTAAGATCTCTGAAAGTGAAATTAGAAAGATAGAAGAAGAAACAGGTTTTAAAATTACTGATTGTAATTTTAATATAAATGGAATATGTAGTGATTGTATGAAGGAAGGGAAAAAATAATTATGGAATTAAAAGGATCAAAAACAGAAAACAATTTAATGACAGCATTTGCTGGAGAAAGTCAAGCTAGAAATAAGTATACTTACTTTGCTAGTAAAGCTAAAAAAGAAGGATATGAACAAATTGCTTCTATATTTGAAGAAACTGCTAATAATGAAAAAGAACATGCTAAAATATGGTTTAAGTTACTTAATGGTGGTGACATTGGAACTACTACAGATAACTTAAAAGCAGCAGCAGAAGGAGAAAATTATGAATGGACTGATATGTACAAAGAATTTGCTCAAACTGCAAGAGAAGAAGGATTTGATAAAATAGCAACTCTTTTTGAAGAAGTTGGTAAAATAGAAAAAGAACATGAAGAAAGATACATGAAGTTACTTGGAAACATAAACGATGATTTAGTATTTAAAAAGGGTGAAGAAACAGTATGGATATGCCGTAACTGTGGATATGTATACGTAGGTGATGAAGCACCTAAGGTTTGCCCTGTATGTGCTCATCCACAAAGTTTCTTTGAAAAAAAGAAAGAAAATTATTAATATAAGAAGGCAACAAAAGTTGTCTTTTTTTGACCTTGATATTGAAAAATATACTATAAAATGTTATTATATTTAAGAATAAGAAGGATGATATATATGAAAGAAAATAATACTGAAATTCTTTCTTTTGATGATTTTGAAAC
>CAVAWS010000097.1:2703-13217 GCA_963592455.1 Paratractidigestivibacter sp.
AACAAAAAAAGAAAGAAGAAAAATTAAAGGAAATAGAGCATAAAAAAGAGTTAACAAAATCTGTTAAAAACATGCAAAAAAAGATTAAAGAAACAAATGATATATTATTTTCTCTTCTTAAAATATCAATAATCTTCTTAATATCTGTTATAATAATTATAGTGATTAAAAGGACTATGGGGTAGTTCTTTTTTTTAATTTAGTATATAATTAAAAAAGAGGTATAAAAATGAAAAAAAAGAAAAAGAAACTAAAAATAATTTATGAAGATAAAAACATCTTAGTAGTTGATAAACCATCTAATCTTCTTTGTATATCAACTCCAAAGGAGAAAGAAAAAACACTTTATCATGAAGTAAGTGATTATGTAAAAAAGTCTAATCCTAAGGCTAAAATATTTATTATTCATAGATTAGATAAAGATACATCTGGTATAGTTATATTTGCTAAAAGTAAGGAAGTTAAATACATGTATCAAAATTCATGGGATAAACTATGTATAAAAAGAGGATATACTGCGGTTGTAGAAGGTATTTTAAAAGAAAAAAGTGGTACTATTAAATCTTATTTAAAGGAGACAAAAACACTTTTGGTATATTCTAGTAACGATTCTAAAAATGGAAAATTAGCCATTACTAAGTATAAGGTTTTAAAGGAAAGCAAAAAGTATTCCATGTTAGATATTGAAATAAAAACAGGCAGAAAAAATCAAATTAGGGTTCATTTAAGTGATTTAGGATGCTCAATACTAGGTGATAAAAAGTATGGTAATAAAAAGTCTTTCGCTAACAGATTAATGCTTCATGCGTCATACATGTTAATAAGAAATCCAAAAACTAATAAAAACATGGAATTTATTAGTAAAGTTCCTAGTAGTTTCGAACTATTATTTAATGGTGATAAAAAATGAAAGATTGTAGTTTTTTAACTAGTAATATAATAGCACATAGGGGTTATCATAATATAAATAAAAACATACCTGAAAACTCCATAGCAGCTTTTAAAAAGGCGATTAGATATAAATACATAATAGAACTTGATGTTCATTTAACCAAGGATAAAAAGCTAGTTGTATTTCATGATAATAATTTAAAAAGAATGTGTAACGTAGATAAAAACATAGAAGATTGTACATACGATGAACTTTTAAAGTATAATTTAAATGATACAAAGTATAAGATACCTTTATTTGAAGAAGTTTTATCTTTAGTATCTGGAAATGTACCATTATTAATAGAAACTAAGATAAGTAAGTTTAATGGTATTTTAGAAAAAAAGCTTTCAAGATTACTTGATAACTATGATGGTTTATTTGCAGTACAAAGTTTTAACCCATTATCTATTAACTGGTTTAGAAAACATAGAAAAAATTATGTAAGAGGAATTTTATCATACGATTTTAAAAATTATAAAATGCCTACTTTGACTAAGATTATTTTAAGAACATTATTTTTAGACATAATATTAAAAGCTGATTTCATTTCTTATAAAATAAGCTGTATGCCTAATTATTTTACTGATAAGAAAAGAAGAAATAAAATATTACTTGGTTGGACTGTAAGAAATAAAAAAGATTATTTAAATATGAAAGATTATTGTGATAATTTAATTTGTGAAAACATGGACGAATATTTATAAATACTTATGTAAACATTACTAATACTTGTTGTTAAAATTTTGTCTATGTATTATAATAATATTTAAGGATGTGATAATATGAAGAAAAGACTTATTAGTGCAGTAGTTGCACTAGCAATATTTATACCACTTCTTATAATTGGTGGTATATATTTTAAGATAGCTGCATGTGTTTTAGCAGTTTTAGCAATGAGGGAGTTCTTAGATTTACCTCATAAGAACAAAAGACCAATATATGTAGATATAATATTATATGCTATGGTTTTATTACTTACGTTTGTAAGTGAAAAAAGAGAAGTATACTATGTACTTACACTTATATTACCAATGCTTGCAGTTATTTATTGTAATGATAATAAAAAATATAATGCAGATGAAGCATTTAAATTATCTGCTATGGCTATTTTAGTTGGAACTATATTTAATAAGTTCATATCAATTAGAAATGATAATATAATGCTTTTTGTATATTTATTTTTAATAACAACTATGACTGATACTTATGCTCATTTAGGTGGCAGTTTAATTGGTAAACATAAGTTTGCTCCAAAGATTTCTCCTAATAAGACTTGGGAAGGCGCAATAACTGGAGGTATATTTGGCACTTTAATAGCTTGTGCGTTTTATTATATATTTATATCAAGTGATGTTAGTTTATTTGCACTAATTATAGTTACATTATTCTTATCTTGTCTTGGACAGTTAGGAGATTTATTCTTTAGTGCAGTAAAAAGAAACCATGATATAAAAGATTTTTCTAATATAATGCCAGGTCATGGTGGAGTATTAGATAGACTAGATAGTATTATTTTCGTTGTAATTGGATATATTTTATTATCAGGAATAATTTAAGGAGGAGCTATGACACTAATATATTTTATATTAATATTAGGTATAATAGTTTTTATTCATGAACTAGGTCATTTCTTATGGGCTAAGAAAAACAATGTTTATTGTTATGAATTTTCACTTGGTTTTGGTCCTAAACTATTTTCATTTAATAGAAAAAACGATGAAACATTATATTGTGTTCGTATATTTCCTATAGGTGGTTATGTAGCGATGGCCGGAGAAGAGATAGATGATGACAAAAAGATTCCATGGGATAAAAAACTATATAATAAAAAATGGTACCAAAAATTAATTATTACGTTAGCAGGTGTTTTAAATAACTTTATATTAGGCTTTTTAGTTTTGTTTATTATGGCTTTATGTTATGGAAGTACAACTACTAAACCTTTAATAGGAGTTGTTGGAAAAGATTCTGCATCTTATAAAGCTGGAATAAGAAAAGGCGATGTAATAGTTAAAATAAATGATAAAAAGGTTAAAACTTGGGATGATGTTATTCTAGATCTTACTTTAGCGAATAATTCTAAGAAACAAAAAATAACTATTACGGATAAAAAAGGAAATAAAAAAGTCGTTTATGTAAAGCCTACTAAGGTAAAAGATAAAAAAGGAAATACGTCTTATTCATATGGCATAGGTCTTGATAGTACTAAAAAAAGAGGAATAGTACCATCATTTAAGTATGCTGCGGTAAAATTCGAATCTATTTTTAAATCAATGATTATTACATTTAAAGCTTTATTTACTGGAAAAATAGGAGTTTCTTCTTTATCTGGTCCAGTTGGTATATATTCAATAGTAGGTCAACAAAGTAAAGCAGGACTTTCTGGGTTGCTATATTTATTAGCTTATTTATCGATAAACGTAGGATTTATTAACCTAGTACCTTTCCCAGCTTTTGATGGCTATAGAGCTTTAATAATTATAATAGAAGCTATTACAGGTAAAAAGGTAAATGCCAAGGTAGATGCAATTGTAAATAACATAGGTTTAATATTGTTATTTGCACTCATGATTTTTATAACCATAAAAGACATTTTGAAACTTTTCTAAAGTGGACAAGTTATCCACTTTTTTTTAGTTTGACACTTCTTTTCCACAAGCAAATGAAAAACTTGACCGGGGGGGGTCTTATGCTATTATAAACATAGAAGGGAGAGGAAAAAGTGGAAAAGGAAAGAAAAATAAAAATAATGAGTTTATGTGCATTATTAGTTGCGGTGTTAGGATTAACTGTTGCTTTTGCAGCTTTATCACAAACACTTACAATTAATGGTAGTGCAACGGTTGATACAGCAACATGGAGCGTGAGATTTGCAACAAGTGATGATGATTTAGGAAGACTTGAACATCCTAAGTTTGAGATGTATGGCGATGGTACTGTAGATGAAAATGTAACAATTACTAAAACAAGCATAACCAACGTAAGTTTAAGTGTTACAAAGCCTAACGATATGGTTAAGATAACTGATTTTATTGTGAATGAAGGTACTATAGATGCCAAACTTGTATCTTATGAACTACCTACACTATGCACAACATCATCTCCAGTAGAAAGTTGTGATTGGGATAATGATGGAACGGTTTCTAAAAGTGACGTAGATAAAGTTAATGAAAATATTTCTATTATTGGTTATTGCCAACCATATGGTGGCTCTTCATCAATATACAAAGTTGGTGATGTAATGGAGGCACAATCTTTAGGAAGGTGTGTGTTTGGAATTGCTTATGCTAAGATTAAAAATCTTGAATCTTTTGTTAATGATGATGAAAGTTCTTTTGAAGAATCAACAGAATTACCAAGCAGAAGTCTTAAGTTTAGTAATTTAAGCTTCAAAGTTAACTTTGCCCAAGCAGATTAAAAATAATATTACATTATAAAGTAGTTTAATTACTACTGATTTAATGATAATATATAGTGCTAATTTATGTGGGATTTTAACAAGTTATTTTCCTAGAGCTACAATAATGATTAACTCCTCATATAAAACATGTGCAACGCTTATTAATGGTTTGATAGATGGTGAATATAATTGTTCATCATCAAATTCATGGATTTATTCAACTAGTTATTGGTTGTCAAAGGTAGAAAGTTATGCGTATTTATATGTTATTGCTGAAATACCTGGTCATGATGATAATATATTAAGAGGAGTTTTATTATTTATTAGTTATGAAAATGTGTTTTTTGGCCTTTGTCCAGTAATCACAATTAATAAATCTGAATTATAAATAGTAAAATGAATAGCTTAAACTGTCTATTCATTTTTAATTTGATACGTGTTATACTATATTTGGTGATATAAATGAAAAATTTAAAAGTAATATTTATGGGAACACCAGTTTTTTGTGTTCCTATACTTGAAGAATTAATCAAAGAAACAAACGTAGTAGCAGTTGTAACACAACCTGATAAAGAGGTTGGAAGAAAACATGTAATAACGTTTTCTCCTATAAAAGAAGTTGCTATTAAAAATAATATAAAAGTTCTTCAACCTGTTAAAATAAGAGAGGATTATGAAGATATTATAAAGTTAAATCCTGATATTATAATTACTTGTGCTTATGGTCAAATAGTTCCTGAAATTATTTTAAATAACCCAAAGTATGGTTGTATAAATGTTCATGCATCGCTTCTTCCTAAACTAAGAGGTGGTGCACCTATTCATAAAGCAATTATAAATGGTTATGATGAAACCGGTATAACAATTATGTACATGGATAAGGGAATGGATACTGGTGATATGATATCAAAAGCTAGTGTTAAAATAGAAGAAAGTGATACGGCTGAGTCATTACATGATAAACTTCAGGAAATATCAGTTCCACTTCTTATGAAAACCTTGCCTAGTATAATTAACGGTACAAATAAAAGGGAAAAGCAAAAAGAAGAAGATATAACATATGCTTATAACGTATCAAGAGAAGAAGAACACGTGTTATTTAATAAGACTTCTAAAGAAGTATTTAACCAAATTAGAGGACTTAATTCTTGGCCAGGAGCTTATGCTGTTTTAGATGATAAAAATATAAAAATATGGTCATCTGTCGTTAGCAAAAATAAATATAATAAAGAGCCTGGTACAATTGTTAATCTTGATAAAAGCGGACTTGAAGTTGTAACAAAAGATTCTAGTATATTAATTACGATGCTCCAATTGGTAAAAAGAAGATGAGTATAAAAGACTTTATTAATGGAAACAAAAAAGAAGATTACGTAGGAAAATGTTTTAAGTAGTCTTCTTTTTTTATTATTTTTTATCTTTAAAACTATCACATATAGTTTCTTCTTTATTTTTGCATCTTGCACATGATGAAGAAATCTTTATTTCATTTAAAGTACAATATCCGCAACTAGAATCGTTGTGTTTACATCTTTCAACATCACATTTTATGCTTTTGTTAGTATCATCCATTTTCATTCCTCCTCATATTTATTATTATCTTTTATAAAATAAGTATTCAAAATTAGTTATATTTGATATAATTATATCAAGGAGTTTTCTTATGAATAGTATATATAATTACACGTTAAAAGATTTACAAGATTATTTTTTAAGTATCGGTGAAACAAAGTTTAGAGCTGGTCAAGTTTATGATTGGTTGTATGTAAAAAAAGTTAAATCATTTGATGAAATGACAAATATAAAAAAAGATTTAATTAAATACTTAAAAGATAATTTTTACTTAAATACATTAAAGTTAGTAAAAAAGCAAAGTGACGTAGATGTAAATAAATATCTTTTTGAACTTAGTGATAATAATAAAATAGAAGCTGTTTTAATGAAACATGATTATGGAAATAGCTTATGTGTATCAACTGAAGTTGGTTGTAATATGGGATGCCGTTTTTGCGAAAGTGGTAGATTAAAAAGAGTTAGAAAACTATTTTCATATGAATTAGTAGAACAATTATTACAAGTGGAAGAAGATATTAATGAAAGAGTAAGTCATGTTGTTTTAATGGGAATTGGAGAGCCTTTTGATAATTATTCAAACGTAATGAATTTTATCAATATAATAAATGAACCTAAGGGTATTAACATAGGTATAAGGCATATTACTGTTTCAACTTGCGGTATAGTACCTAAAATAAAAGAATTTACAAAGGAAAAAACTGGTGTTAATTTAGCGATTAGTCTTCATGCACCAACGGATGAAATAAGAGATAAGATAATGCCTATTAACAAGGCTTATAAAATAGATGAAATAATTAGTTGTGTAAAAGAATACATAAAAGAAACTAATAGAAGAGTTACTTTTGAATATATATTATTAGATAAGGTAAATGATTCAAAAGAGTGTGCATTAAAGCTTTGCAAGTTATTAAAGGGTATTAACTGCTACGTTAACTTAATACCTTATAATGAAACGAGTCATATAGAGTTTAAAGCTAGCAAAAAAGTGACAATTAATGAATTTTATGATATATTAAAGAAGAATGATATAAATGTAACAATAAGAAGAGAATTTGGTTCAAAGGTTTCTGCAGCATGTGGACAACTAAGAAGTGAACAAAGGTAAGGATAGTGATTTTAATGAGAGCATATTATATAACTGATACAGGAAAAGTTAGAACTCATAATGAGGATTCTGTTATGATAGTAAAAAATTTATCAGGTGAATACTTAATGGTAGTAGCTGATGGAATGGGTGGACATAAGGCAGGAGAAGTTGCATCTTCCATAGTGGTTAACGGGCTTACTGATAAGTTTAAAGTACTTGATACAATAGGAGAAAAGCAAGATGCTGTAAACTGGATAAGAACTAAGGCAGAAGAATTAAATGAAGATATATTTAAATATACTGAAGAGTTTAAAGAAAGCAAGGGAATGGGTACAACTTTAGTACTTGCTGTAGTAACAAAAGATTATATATTATTTGGTAACGTAGGTGATTCTTCTGGATTTGTAATGAAGAAAAATAGTTTATACAAGGTAACAAAAGATCATACATTAGTAAATTTACTTGTTGAAACAGGTGAGCTAACTAAGGAAGAAGCTCAAAATCATCCTAGAAAAAACGTTTTAATGAGAGCACTTGGAGCTAATAATCCTATTGATGTTGATATTTTTGATGTTGATATTAATAGTGATGCAATATTATTATGCAGTGATGGACTTACTAATATGCTTTCAGTAAGTCAAATAGAAAGAGTTTTAAACAGTGATTTAGGTATAGAAGAAAAGATAGTTAAGTTGATTAAAAAGAGTAATTTAAGGGGTGGAACTGATAACGTTTCCATCGCATATTTGGAAATGGATGGTGAATAATTATGATTGCAAAGGGTAGTCGCATAAATGATCGCTATGAAATTAAAAAGCTAATTGGTGAAGGTGGTATGGCTAATGTTTATTTAGCTCACGATACCATACTAGATAGAGAAGTCGCAGTTAAAGTTTTAAGAGGAGATTTAGCAGGTGACGAAAAATTTGTTAGAAGATTTCAAAGAGAGGCACTTAATGCGTCATCATTATCTCATCCTAACATAGTTGAAATATATGACGTTGATGAAGATGATGGTAACTTTTTTATTGTTATGGCATACATAGAAGGTAAAACATTAAAACAACTTATAAGAAAAAGAGGTGTTTTAACTTTACCTGAAACAATTGACATAATGCTTCAATTAATAGATGCATTAGCAGTTGCACATGATTCTTACATAATACACAGAGACATAAAGCCTCAAAATATAATGATTAAGGAAAGTGGATTAGTTAAGATTACTGACTTTGGTATTGCAACTGCACTTAATAGTGCTCAATTAACGCAAACAAATTCCGTTATGGGAAGTGTACACTACTTACCACCAGAACAAGCAAGTGGTAAAGGTTCTACAATAAGAAGTGATATATACTCACTTGGAATAATGATGTTTGAAATGTTAACAGGAAGAGTTCCTTATAAAGGAGATAGTGCTGTTGAAATAGCCTTAAAACATATTAAAGAGCCACTTCCAGACGTTAGAAAATTAAATCCCGTAGTTCCACAAAGTGTTGAAAATATTATACTTAAAGCAACAGCTAAGAATCCAAAAAACAGATATCGTGATGTAAGAGAAATGGCAGAAGATATTAAAACTTGCATGGATGAAGATAAAGCTGACGTACCTAAGATTACATTTAAGTATCCTGAGTATGATTTTTCTGATAATACTAAAACAATTAAAATGAAGAAAGAAGATAAACCTGCGAAGAAAACTGAGGTAGTAGCTAAAAAAATCGAAGAAGATGAGGAATTAGATAAAAAAAGTAATACTAAATTAGCAATTATATTTGGTATTTTAGCAGTGTTTATTTTAGCAATATTTATATTATTTGTTGTAGTACCTAAAGTAAGGGATAGCAAAACAATCGAGGTACCTGATGTATATGGAATGAATATTACAAGTGCAGAAAAACTTCTTAAGAAATCTGGATTTAAGGTTGATAGAAAAAGAAAATCAAGTGACACAGTCGAAGAAAATCTAGTAATAGAAACAGATCCAAAGAAAAACAGTTCTGTTAAAAAAGGCGCTTTAATAACTGTTTATTATTCTATGGGTGCTAAAGGCGTTGATATTTTAGATTATAAGGGAAAGAACTATTCACAAGTACAAAGTGAGTTAGAGTCTGAAGGGATAATAGTAGAAATAAAGAAAAAAGAAGTATCAAACGCAATTAACTATGCAGGAAAACAAAATAAGATAATTGAGCAAAGTGTTAAAGTTGGCGAAACATTAAAGAAGGGTGATTCAATAATACTATACATTCCAAAACTAGTTTATCCAGACATGGTTTCGGAACATTGGGATTTGGATAGCGTTAAGGAATTTTGCAATACTTTAAACATATCTTATAAAGTAGCTAGCTATCAAGAAAATAGTGAGTTAGATGAAAACATAGTACTTGCAATGAGTCCATCTTCTGGTGAGGAAATTGGTGAAAGTGACACGTTAAGAATAGTGTTATCAAAGAAACCAGAAGATACAACGACTACAACTACTAGTCAAGAATCACAAGAGGAAAATTAATGATAGGAAGAGTAATTAAATTAATTAGTAATAAATGGACAGTTGATATAGAAGGACACTTGTATGAGTGTTCTTCTATAGGTAAATTTAAGTATTTAAAATTATCTCCAAAGGTAGGAGATTTAGTTGAAGTTGATACAGATAACAATATAATTAAAAAAATTATGCCAAGGAAAAATGAGCTTATAAGACCTCCTATTTCTAACATAGATCAAGCTATTATATTAGTTAGCTGTAAAGAACCAAATTTTTCTAGTAATTTATTAGATAAGATGCTTGTTGTAATAGAGTATAATAATGTAAAACCAGTTATTTGTTTTACAAAGTATGATTTACTTTCTGATACAAGTGAAATTGATGAAATAATTAGTTATTATAAACAAATAGGGTATGAGGTTTATATAAATAGTAACTTAGATAGCATAAAAAGTATTTTAAGTAACAAAATAAGTGTTTTAACAGGTCAAACAGGAGTTGGTAAGTCGTCTTTATTAAATCATCTTAAAACTGATTTGAATCTAGCTACAAACGAGATTTCAAAGGCACTTGGAAGAGGTAAACACACAACAAGACATGTTGAACTACTTAGCATAGAAGATGGCCTAGTAGCAGATACACCTGGTTTTTCATCACTTGATTTTATAGGAATGAATAAAAATGATATTAAAGATAACTTTGTAGAGTTTTTTAAGAATCAAGATAAATGTAAGTATAAAGACTGTTTGCACATAAAAGAAGATGGATGCTATATAAAAGAATTAGTAGAAAAAGAAAAAATAAGAAGAACAAGGTATGATAACTATAAAAAGTTTATAGAAAGTATAGAAAATAATATGAGGTAAAAAATGAAAGTATCAGTATCAATATTAAAAGAGTATAACAGGTTAATAAACGCAGTAAGAAAAGTTAATGAATCAAAAGCCGACTTTTTACATGTTGATGTAATGGATGGAGTTTTTGTAGATGACGTTAAATTTCCTTTAGAAGTAGCAAAAGACGTAATTAATTA
>CAVAWS010000097.1:13227-13748 GCA_963592455.1 Paratractidigestivibacter sp.
TATTCTAAAAAAAAGATAGATATGCACTTAATGGTAAATGACTTAGATACTGTTATTAAATATGCTTCATTAAAACCTGATTATTTAACATTTCACGTGGAAATTATAAAAGATAATAAAATCTTACATAAGATAAAAAGCCTTGGGATAAAGGTTGGACTTGCAATTAATCCAGAAACTAAAATTGATAAGTTACTTCCATATATTGATGATATTGATTTAGTTTTGTTTATGAGTGTTAATCCTGGAAAGGGCGGACAAGAATTTAAAAGTGAAGTGTTAGACAAAATAAAGGAGTTTAAGAAAATCACTAATAAAGATTTAATAATAAACATTGATGGTGGTATTAATGATAAGACGATAGATGTCGTAAAAGATGCAGGCTGCACACTTGTTGTATCAGGTTCTTATGTTACAAACTCAGATAATTATGATTTAAAAATAAATAGTTTAAGATAAAAAGAATGGTTGATTGTCAAATAGTGTGTGTAGACACAAATAAGTGATAATTTATCTTATGA
>CAVAWS010000098.1:0-4798 GCA_963592455.1 Paratractidigestivibacter sp.
TTATTAGATAGTAAATCTCTTTGATTTTGCAATAAGACAACACTTACGTCGTTAGTATCTCTTAAATTTATATATTCATTAAAAGAATTAGCTTTATCTATTTTTTCATCTAACATAACTAACTTATTATATATTCTGTTAATTGGATGTATATTAAGCGTTAATTCATCAAGCAAATCTATTTCTTTACTTGAAAAGTTATTACACGCATAATAATTTATTTTTTTAGAATTTTTAGGTTTAATTTTAACATACATGGAATTTAGCTTGTTTAATTCTTTATTTATCTCTCTAATCTTATTATCATAATCACTTATTTTATTTTCTAATAATACTAATACGTCTTTCATCTTTTATTACTCTATATTATTATCCTTATCAAACTTAACATCAATTACTTTTCTGCTCGCTAAATAATCACACATATGTACAAATCTTTGTCTTGATGTTTCTGGTTTAGGAAGTACTACGTCACTATAACTATTAGTATTCCATGGACCCATATGAGAAGATATAACAGAAGTTAAAAACATTATCTCTTTATCTGTGAAGCTAAGTTTATCTTTATTTTCTTTAATATAATTGCAAATTAAAATAGGATGATCAAACCTTGTATAAGTTTCTTTTTCTAATCCTGATTTTAATCCATCATGAACAAGAAGAGCTACCATCATTAAATCCTTCTCGTTATTAGAATAAGCTCCTGTTATACTTTCATCATTAAACATTTCTACAGCCATCCTAACTGCTACTTTAGTATGTCTAACTAATCCACCACTACCTAATGCAAAGCTAGGGTGATACTTACCTGTTGAAGAAGCTGGAACTTCAAAAAAATAATCAGGAAGTAATTTAATTAGTAAAGTTGCTCCTTTTTTATATCTTTCATTTTTTATATAACTTAATTCTTTTTCAAATACTTTTACTTTATCCATAATTGCACCTCTTTAAAATTTATTAGTTTAATACTAATATTCCTTAAAAATAGTCTTTAAATATAATGCAGATAAAAATGCACGAGGAAACATAGCAAATAAACTATACTTTATCTTGTTTTTTTTCATCTCATTATAAATATAGCATATTAAATCTTTACTTACAAACTTTTTATTTAACTTATCATTTTTTATCATTTTCTTAATAGATGTGTAGTTTCTTTTGTTTTCTTTTCTAAAACTTCTTTTAATTAACATATTAGCATAAGAAGTTCTATATATATTTGATTCATCTATTAAAAATGCATGCATGGTATTTTCTAATACTTCACTTAAAAAATTCTCTTTAGAAGAATCTTTAACATTTTTAAATACACGCTTTAAAATAGCATTTTTTCTAATATTATCATAGTTACTATAAAATTTTTCTCCTAACCTATCATAATTCCTTTTTAAAGAGTTTTTCTTAAATGTATATATATTTCCATCAAGTACGTTATACTCCTTTAAAATATCGTTATAACCAAATTTAATTGCCATCTTAGCATATGTTTTTTCAAATGCTAAAAAGTTACCTAAGTTATTTCTAGGTTTTATTACTTTAACATTAACATTTTTATTAGTAACCTTTTTATTAAAACCTACCGCTTCTAAGTCAATTGCAATAACATCAGTTGCACCAAGCTTAATAGCAAGATTAATAGGCATATTATCATAATAACCACCATCAATAAAATTAGAATTACCTATTTTCTTCATTTTAAAAGCTGGAAAACATGCTGCAGATGCCATTAAATAATCAACAAACTCTAAAGAAGAAGTATTTTCCTTAGTAACATACTTACCCTTAAAAGAAGGAAAATATGTGGTAACAAGACCATAAGATATTTTAGAATTATAAAACTTATTTTCATTCCATAACTTATCTACCATGTTTCTTAAAGGATTCATCTTAATACCACCTTTAATAGCTCCCTTAGTATATTTAGATATTATCTCATTTCTTCCACGAGGAGTACTATACTTACCCTTAATCTCTATATCCATGACCTTCTTATAATCCATAAAACTCCATAATTTATAAGCTTTAAAAAAGTCATTTTGTACTATAAGTACTCCGTTTAAAGCTCCAACAGAAGTACCTGTTACTATGTCAAAATCAATACCTAATCTTCTAAAGGCTTTCCAAGCTCCTATTTCATAGCCACCTTTAGCTCCTCCACCAGATAAAACAATTGCTCTTTTCATATTACTACCTCTAATAAAATTATATCATATTCTGTTAATTTATGCTATAATGGTATTGT
The DNA here is from genome assembly GCA_963592455.1 of Paratractidigestivibacter sp. GTDB lineage: Bacteria > Bacillota_I > Bacilli_A > RF39 > UBA660 > Aphodocola. The sequence continues at coordinate 2,243 of CAVAWS010000098.1, forward strand.
TATGTCCTAGTAGCTCAGCTGGATAGAGCACTCGCCTCCTAAGCGAGGGGTCGCGCGTTCGAATCGCGCCTAGGACGCCATAATAAATAAATTAAGTGATGCTATTTTGGCATCACTTTTTATTATAATAATTTCTAATATCTTCATACAAATTATCATTAAAAGTCTTACTTTTTATAGACTCTATTTCAAACTTATAAGGAGCAAACGCTTTCTTTTTATCATCATCAGTTAAAGTTACATATGGAGTTTCAAGTATTTTAGGTACATCAAACACCCTTTTATTATAAATAATATTAATTAAATTATCAAAACCAATAGTACCATATCCTAAGTTTTCATGTCTATCTTTATGAGACGACATATCATTTTTAGAATCATTAACATGTATAACACCTATTTTATCAATACCAATGAATTTATCAAAATAGTCTAAAAACTTATCAAAATCCTTCATATCATAACCAGCATCATTTAAATGACAAGTATCTAAACATACCATCACTTTATCTTTATACTTAACATTATCTAATATTTCTTTTATCTCTTCTAAATTACTTCCTATTTCACTACCCTTACCAGCCATTGTTTCAATACATATCTTAACAGTTTGAAGTGGTGTAATCACCTCATTTAAGGCATTAATAATATTTTTAATACCTTCTTCTTTAGATAACTTAACAGAAGAACCAGGGTGTAAAACAAGCTTTTCCACGCCAAGCATATTAGCTCTATTAATCTCTTCTTTCAAAAAAGAAATACTAAATAAATAAGACTCCATCTTACTATTATTAGCTAAATTAATAATATAAGGAGCATGAATAATAACATTCTTTAAATCAATATTATTATCACTTAAAACATCTCTAGCCTTTAAAGTTAAATCATAAGATAACTTACTACGCTTAGTATTCTGCGGAGCACCCGTATAAAACATAAAACAATTAGACCCATAACTTATAGCTTCATTTGCACTACCTAGTAACTGACTATCACTTTTAAAAGAAACATGAGAACCTATTAATACCATATAAAAACCTCTTAAATACTTTCATTTATATTATAACATGTATACTATATTTAAAAAAGTAATCTATTAAAGATTACTTTGTTATATTTAATTTAAATTATTGAAAAGTTCCAGTTATTGTTGTTTTATCAGTTAAAGTTGCGCCTTTTGGTAATTTTGTTCTTTTTTCGTTAGCAGCAGCACATTTACCAGCTGAACTTGTTGCATCATCACTGCAATAATACTTTTCTAAGTTAATTTTTTTAAAAGTACCATTCGAATTTGCTTTAACCACAACTTGTGTATTACTTTCATCAGTCATAGTTACAGTTAAATCTATATCATTAGTAGCATAATCTATATAGTCCGAACAATTAGTATCATCAGTAGTATTAGGGACATTACAATCAGTCATACCTTCTATTTGAGCAGCTGATACTTCTTTTACTATATCTCTATAGTCATTTACAAATGTATCTACTTTACCTTTATTTAATCTTGTAATTATTAGGTTTGCTCCTACAACACCTACTATAGCTAGTAATACTATAACAGCTAGTAATTCAATTAACGTAAAACCTTTCTTATTTTTCATTATTTTTTTCATTATATTTCCTCCTATTTTTTACAATAACATAATAGCATTTTATAATTATTATTGTCAATATTTATTATTTTATTTTTAGAATGTTTACATATTTTTGACCGTATTTCTTGTTTTTATATACATATAAATTATTATATTTATCATAATCTATATTTAAGGTTGTTTCACATACTATTAACCCTTCTTTTGATAGTATGTTTATATTTTTATTTATTATACTTAATACTTTGTCTATTTCATTTGTATTATACGGAGGATCTAAGAATATAATATCAAATACTTTATTTTCTTTTATAAAGTCATTTAATTTATTTATAGCATCACCATTTATTACATAAGCATTTGTTATTTTTAAGTCTTTTATATTGTTATTTATTACTTTAATAGCATCTTTACTTTTATCTACTAAGTATGCTTTATTAGCATAGTTAGATAGCGCTTCAATAGCTAAATTACCGCTTCCAGAATATAAATCTAATACGATACTATCTTTTATATAATCTTGTATACTTGCAAATACTGATTCTTTTACTCTATCCATTGTAGGTCTTGTACCATTTAAATCATAACCTAGTAATTTTTTACCTTTATATTTACCACTTATTACTTTCATATATACCTCTATTTTGTTATTTTATTTATTCTATCATTAATATGCAATATAAGCATATTTATATCGTTTTGTATAGACAAATACTCTTTTATAAGTTTATTATCCATTAAGCTTTTTTTAGCCTCTATAAAGTCGTCTTTTACGTTATATTTATCATATAACATTTTAGCATTATTAAAACTCTTAATTAAACTTAATGCTTTATCATCACTTCTTATTTCTTTTATTATTTTTTTTAACCTTATTATTTCATCTTCTTTTTCTATATCATCTATTATATCAAATACTTTATCTTGCATACTTTATCACCTTAATACATCTATAAAT
>CAVAWS010000099.1:0-4930 GCA_963592455.1 Paratractidigestivibacter sp.
CAAAAAGAAATTGCATATAAAATGATGAATGATAGTATATGTGGTAATCAAGAAGATACTTGGATTACTGATGTTAAATATGAAGATGATTCTTGGAAAACATTGTATAATTGTACAAAATATTATGATATTAGTTCAGATGATTATACATTAAAAATAGGATACGGTAGACCAACGTATGATAAGGACGGACACAAATGGACAAGTGGAGATAGATATAAATATTATATTCACGTAGTTAATGGGGTTGAAAATAAAATCTTATTAAACTTACAATATAAGAATGGTAAATTTGATAGCTATTATTCTTATAACGATGAAGAAAGTAGAAAAGATAAAGTCACAATTACTAATCCAAATGAAGCTAATACAAACTATTGGAAAATGAAATTAGATAAAAATTACATACTTGTACAATTTATAGCTAAGAAAACAGGTAAGTTTAAATCAGTTTCCTTTACTAATAAAGAGATAAGAGAAAAATGTGAAAAAGAAACGAAGGGTGAATGTTACGTTTCGTCAAATGGTTCTGTAATAAAGAAAATTATAGAATTTTAATAACAAAAAAAGTAATAGACTTATATTATTTTGTCTATTACTTTTATTATTTTTATTAAAGCTTCTTTGTAATTAAAATTATTATATTCTTTATTATTAAGGCTATCTGATATTACTTTTATAGAGTAGTATTTTTTAAATGGAAAGTTAACTATAGCATTTAATTCCATGTCAAATATAGCATCTTCTTTTATATCAGTTTCAAGTACAAATCCATCTGACGTATAACATGTAGCTTTTTTTACATTATCTATTTTCTCTAAGTCAAAAGGGGAGTTTAACGCATGATATAATGGGTCATTAAATGGAGTAAGATCAAAGTGATATCCTAAACTTTTTGTTGCCATTACAACTTCCCCTACCTTTAAATTATTAGATCCTACCATACCAATATTAATCACTGTATAGTCTTTATAATTAATGTTATGTTTATAAATTAAGTTTACTAGTGTACTTGTAATTCCGTTTCTAGATATATTTGTTATAACAAGCTCTAAATTTTCTTTCTTATAATAATTATCATCTATTTTGTCTAGCTTGTAGTGATTTATTATATCACCGGCTTCCTTTTTCATTGCAATAACGAATAAATATTTCATAGCTTATCTCCTTTGCTAAAAATAATTATAGCAAAATTCTTGCACGAACGCAAAAAAAATAGTATAATTTACTTTGCAAGGGGTGATTATATGATAATTGACTTAACTAAGCTAATTTATAGTAATCTATATAAATTGCCTATTAAAGGTGAAGTTATAGTGCCTTTAGAAATGCTTAAAAATACGGATATTAGAAGAATATCACCTGTTAAGGTAAATGGGTATATATCTAATAACAATGAAGAATATGAATTGAATATAACAATAAGTGGTACAATGATTCTTCCTTGCGCTAGAACGTTAAAAGACATAGAATATCCATTTAGTAGTGAAATAGATGAGGTGATTGGTGAAAATGATGATAATTCATTAGAAATTAACCAAAATAGACTTGATATTTTTCCAATTGTATGGCAAAATATATTAGTGGATGTTCCTTTAAGAGTTCTTGCACCTGATACATCTGATGTACCACAAGAAGGTGACGGATGGAAAGTGATTAGTGAAGAAGAAGATAAAAAGGAAACGATAGATCCAAGACTTGCAAAGTTAAAAGACTATATTATAAAGTAGGGAAGGAGTGAGAATATGTTAAAGTTGGATATCCAATTATTTGCAGTTCCATTCAGAAAGGTTAGTAAGACTAGAAAAAGAATGCGTCGTACTCACTATAAAATTGAAGCTAATGGAACAGTAAAATGTCCTAAATGTGGAGAAATGATTAGACCACATAGAGTTTGCCCAGAATGTGGTAGCTATAAAGGTAAAGAAGTTATTAAGAAAGAAGCATAATAAGATGTTTCTTTTTTTATTATGTAAAAAGCTTCAAAATGCGACAAATAAAACAATGTTACGATGACATAATAGACATAGGTGATATTTATGAAAAAGAAAGAAGTGTTAGATGCTATTAGAACAGTAAGAAAATATAATTCTGAAACTGATAGAATAGAAATTAAAACTGCTTTTTCTGGATTTCCTAAAAAATGTTATGATACGTTTTCTAGTTTTTCTAATAAATATGGTGGAATCATTATATTTGGTTTAAGTGAGGAAAAAAATTTTAGTTCAGAAGGAGTTTATGATGTTAATGATATTCAAAAACAAATCACTAATTTATGTAGTGATTCAATGGAACCTGTAATTAGACCTGATATATTATCTTTGGAATTTGAGGAAAAAAATATAGTAGCTGTCAAAATTAATGAAATATCGCAAATTAAAAAGCCATGTTATTATAAGCCAAGTGGCATAAAAAATGGTTCTTATACACGCGTTGGTGATAGAGATGATAAAATGACAAGTTATGAATTATATTCTTTGCAAAGTTATAATGAACATATATTTGAAGACATTAGACCTAACAAAAGAGCTAGTGTTGAAGATTTAAATGTTAAAGAACTGAATAAATATATTGGGAAAGTAAAGTATAATAAACCAAATTTTTCAAAAAATGATTTTAATAAATGTTTAAAATTAAGTGGTATTATTGATAGTAACGTAAAAAAAGTATATCCTACATTAGCTGGTATTATGATATTTGGCGAATATCCTCAAAGTTTTTATCCTCAATTATTTGTTGCTTGTATAGTTGTCCCTGGAACTCAACTAGGAGATGTTGGATTACTTGGTGAAAGATTTATTGATAATAAACGAATCGAAGGCACTATGGAAGAAATGTTAGATGGTACTATGAAATTTTTAAGGAGAAATATGAAAGTTAGTGTTATTATTGATGAAGATGGTAAAAGAATTAACAGAACCGAATATCCAATGGAAGCTTTAAGGGAAGCAATTGCAAATGCATTAATACATAGAGATTATTCAATTCAAACTGAAAATGCCTATATTTCTGTTAGTATGTATGATGATAGAATAGAAATATTAAATCCAGGTACATTATATGGTACCAATCGAATCGAAAAATTAGGAACAGAAATGATTATGGAATCAAGGAATCCTACTATTGTTAAAATATTGGAAGAAAAAGGCTCTGTAATTGAAAACAGACATTCTGGAATACCAACTATGAAAAGAGAAATGAAAAAATATGGATTACCAGAACCCGAGTTTTATGAGGAAAGAGATTGTTTTAAAGTAGTGTTTAGAAATAAAATTTTAGATAATAAAAACCAATATACTAAAACAAGTGAGCAAGTAAGTGAGCAAGTAAGTGAGCAAGTAAGCGACACGATATTAAAGCAAAGAAGCAAAATAATTAATTATTGCAAAGTGCCAAAAACTAGAAAGCAAATTCAAAATCACTTAAATATTAAGTCAAGAAATTATGTAAGAGATAACATTATAAATCCACTTATAAAAGCTGGAAAACTGGAATATACTAATAAAATTCATGTTAATGCAAGCAATCAAAAATATAGAACTAAATAATTGACATTAAGAAAGAAGCATAATTTGATGTTTCTTTTTTTCTTTTTAATGACATTATTTTATAAAAATGGTATTATTATATACGGGATGTGATGATATGAAAGACTTTTTTAAAAATAAGAGTATACTTCATTTTGTAATTGGTGTTTTAGTAATTGGATATGTTTTTTTAGGTACTGATTTTATTAATAATGTAAAAGAGGATACTAAAAATGCAACAGCTAGTGTAGCAAGTTCAGAAAAGTTAGATGTAAATAGTACTTTATCTGTTACGTTTATAGATGTGGGTCAAGCAGACTCAATATTAATTACTAATAATAATCATAATATGTTGATAGATGCTGGTAATAATGAAGATGGGCAATTACTTGTTTCTTATTTAAAAGATAAGGAAATAACATCTTTTGATTATGTTGTAGCAACTCATCCACATGAAGATCACATAGGTGGTATGGATGATATAATAAATAATTTTGATATTGATACATTTTATATGACTGATGCTAAAACTACTACTAAAACTTTTTTAGATGTGTTAAACAGTTTAGAAGATAAGAATTTAAGTTATATAGTACCACAAGCTAATGAAACGTTTAAATTAGGTGATGCGGACTTAAAAGTGTTATATTCATCATCTAGTTGTTCTAATAACTTAAATATGTGTTCTATTGTAATTAGACTTGATTTTAAAGATACTTCGTTCTTATTTATGGGAGATGCTCCAAGTGAGGTAGAAAATAAGTTGTTAGATAAAAACATAGATGCAGATGTTTTAAAAGTAGCACATCATGGAAGTGCTTATTCTACATCTGATAAGTTTTTAGAAAAGGTTAGTCCATCTTACGCTGTTATATCAGTAGGTGCTAATAACTCATATAATCATCCGGGAGCTATTACTATTAACAAACTTAAGAATATGGGTGTTGATATTTTAAGAACTGATAAGAAAGGAAGTATTACGTTTAAGTCAGATGGTAGTAAACTTGATATATCATATGAAAAAACTAATACTAATGGTTAATTATGAAATTTGCGGTAGATAAAATAGATAATGGTGTAGTACTTTTAGAAAACATAAAAGATAATTCTAAGGTAGAGGTTAGTTTAGATAAATTACCACTTGATATAAAAGAAACAGATATTTTAATATATAAAAATGATAAATATGAAAAAGATGATAATGAAAAAGAAGAAAGATTAAGACTTATAGAAGAAAAGATGAACAAGTTAAGAAAGGATAGGTAATAATTATGAAGCTTATGTTAATTGGTGGTGGAGATATAGGAAGAGCAGATACTAAGTATGAAACAGGTGCTATTGATGAAGAAATTGTTAAAATGACTAAGAAAGAAGAACCAAATTTTCTATTTATTAGTTTGGCG
>CAVAWS010000099.1:4940-9598 GCA_963592455.1 Paratractidigestivibacter sp.
GTTTGGCGTCTTCTTTTGGTGATTCATACTATAAAATAATAAAAGATATTTATAAAAATCTAGGTTGTAAAACTGGAAAGATATCTAATAAAACATTAAGTCATATGGAAGTTGTTGAGCAAAAGATAAAAGAGGCAGACATTATATATATTGGTGGAGGAGATACCGTTAAATTAGTTAATACTTTAAAAGAAACTGGTATGGATAAAATGTTAAAAGAAAGTTTAGATAATAACACTGTTTTAGCAGGAGTGTCAGCTGGTGCAATAGCATACTTAAAATATGGTTTATCTGACGTAGAAATAATGAATAACATATCAAATAATTATGTTAAAGTAGAAGGCTTAGACTTCTTAGATTATATGTTTGTACCACATTTTTCTTCTGATCCTAAAAAGAAGATTGATTTAGAAAGTGTGTTAAAAGAAAATAATGATATAGAAGCTTACTGTTTAGATAATTGTGCTGCATTAAAAATAGAAGATGATAAGATAAGTGTAATAAAAAGTAAGGATGATGCTAAGTGCTTTAAGGCATCATACTCTGATAAGTTAAATTTGGAGGAAATTTTATAATGAAACATTTTATGAAACTAAAAGATGATCCGTTTTGTATGATAAAAAATGAATCTAAGGTAATTGAAATGAGACTTTTTGATGAGAAAAGACAAAAGCTTAACGTAAATGATGTTATTGAATTTACAAACATGAGTACTAATGAAAAAATGCTTTGTGAAGTAACTAACTTATATCGTTATAAAGACTTTGATGAGTTATATAAGAATCATGATAAAACTTCTATTGGTTATAATGAAAATGAAATAGCAAATCCAAGTGATATGTCTATGTATTATAGTTTAGACGATATAAAAAAATATGGAACACTTGCAATTGAAATAAGAAAAATTAAGATGCGGTAAGGAGATAAATATGAATATAGAAAAAGAAATAATAAATATAAAGAAAAGAAATAAGCAAAAGGAGTTAGATAAAGAATGGGAAACTAGTTTTACTAGAAGAATTTTTATAATGTTATTAACTTATATAGTAGTAGTTATTTATTCATATTTAATTAGAAATCATAATTTTATTTTTTTAAGTTCATTGGTGCCTGTTATTGGTTTTTTGCTTAGTACGTTATCTTTAAAATTTATTAGAAAAATTTGGGAGAAAAATAGGAAGTGAAAAGTATGAAAACAATTATTCATAACAATGATAATATAAAAGAAGAAGAAATAAATAAGAAAATATATAGAGCAAGAGGCCTTATTATAAATAGTAAAAATGAAATACTTATGGGTGAATGTGATGGTAATTATCAGTTTCCAGGTGGCCATTTAGAAGAAGGTGAAACATTAGATGAGTGTTTAAAAAGAGAGATAAAAGAAGAAACAGGTATTATATTAAATAAAAGTTATCCATGTATCTATAAGATTAAGTATTATAATAGAGATTTTCCATCTACTGGTGATATAACTTATACTGAGTTTAATTATTATTTAATTAACACAGATGATAAGGTAAATGAAGATAATATGAACTTAGATGAATGGGAAAAAGAACATAATTATAGATGTGTTTATGTTCCTTTAGATAAGGTAGATGATCTTCTTAAAAGAACAATAAATGATCATCATAAAAATAAAATAGTGTATGAAGAAATAAAGGGTGCGTTAGACTCTTACTATAAATATTTAGAAAATAATTAAAATGTACTTGCATTATTAAAAATTATATAGTATATTTTAAGTGACGTTTTTGCAAAAATTACATATTTTTATATATGGGCTGGATAGTATATCCGGATTTTTTGCATGTGAAGGGAGTGATTATGAAATGTCGTTTATTGAAGTTGAAGCTTTAAATAAATCATTTAAAGTTGTCAAAAAGGAAAATGGCTTAATTAATTCTATTAGGTCATTTTTTAATAGAAAATACGAAGTTATTAATGCTATTAATAATATTTCTTTTTCTATTGAACAAGGTGAAGTTGTTGGATATATTGGTCCTAATGGAGCAGGTAAGTCTACAACTGTTAAAATATTATCTGGTATATTAACACCTGATAGTGGTACTTGTAAGATTGGAAATTATACGCCTTGGTTAGATAGAGAAAAGTACGTTAAAGAAATAGGCGTTGTATTTGGACAAAGAAGTCAGCTTTGGTGGGATATACCTGCTACTGATACATTTGATTTATTAAAAGAAATTTATGATATTAATGATGAAGAGTTTACAAAAACAAAAGATGAACTAATTAGTACTTTAAATTTAAAAGAGATAATGAATATTCCAGTTAGAAATCTTTCTCTTGGGCAAAGAATGAGATTAGAAATAGCGGCATCATTAATTCATTCACCAAAGATTTTATTCTTAGATGAACCAACTATTGGATTAGATGCTGTATCAAAGGAAATAGTTAGAAAGTTTATTAAGAAGATAAACAAAGAAAAAAACGTAACTGTTATATTAACAACTCATGATATGAATGATATAGAGGCCTTAGCTAAAAGAATAATATTAATAGGTAAGGGAAGAGTCTTATATGATGGAACACTTAAAAAACTAAAAAATAAGTATGATAATTATAAGTACATTACTATTTATACAAAAGATATGCTAAACATAAGAAATAAAGCTATTGTATCAAAAGAAAAATTACCTAATGGTTATAAAATTATTATTAACTCTAAAATAATAAATATATCTGACTTTCTATCTATTATATCTAAAAAGGTATTGATAGATGATGTTGAAATAGAAAATGAAAACGTAGATAGTATAATTGTTAAATTATATGAGGAGTTTGGAATATGAGCTTTTATAAATCATTTTTTAAACTTAAATTTATATCTGGTCTTCAATACCGTTTTGCAGCTATTGCAGGTATATGTACTCAATTTTTCTTTGGTTTTATTTATATAATGGTATATAATGCCTTTTATGAAAATGGTGGATATAATGGTATTTCAATTGAAAGTTTAGTATCATACTTATGGCTTAATCAAGCTTTTTTCTCAGTTGTAAATCTTTACTATAAAGATAAAGAAATAATAAATACAATAAAAAATGGTAATATCTCATATGAACTTATTAGACCTAAGAATGTGTTTTTTATGTGGTATGCTAAAATACTTGGAACAAGGCTTTCAAATGTTGTAACAAGGTTTTTACCTATTATACTTGTTAGTTTAATACTTCCAAAAGATTATAGATTAGGTATGCCATATTCATTAGAAAGTTTTATTCTATTTATAATTACATTTATACTAGGAATAATACTTGTTAATTTAATAACTACTTTTTATCATGTTATTATGATGAAGACTTTAGATGAAAGGGGAATAGTTGGTATTTTTATAACAATAGGGGATATTTTATCTGGTCTTGTAGTACCATTACCATTATTTCCTAAATTTCTTCAGAAGGTAGCTAATTTATTTCCATTTAGATATATTGGTGATTTACCGTTTAGAATTTATTCTGGAAACATTAGTGTTACAGATGGTTTAAAAAGTATTTTAGTTCAAGTATTATGGATTGTTGTAATTGCTGTTTTAGGCTACACGCTTAGTAAGAAAATACTAAAGAAAGTAGTAGTAAATGGAGGTTAAGTATGAGGTTATATTTTAAAGCATTTAAATTAAATATAAGATCATTTATGCAGTATAAAGCATCATTTATATTATCTTTTATTTCACAGCTAGTAACAGTGTTTTCATATTATTTTATTATAATAGCTTTATTTACAAAATTTGATAATATAAAGGGATTTACATTGTATGAAGTTCTACTTTGTTTTGGAATAATTCAATTTGGTTTTTCTTTTAATGAACTATTTGCTAGAGGATTAGATCAGTTTGACAGATTAATTATAGATGGTGGTTTTGATAGACTACTTTTAAGACCTAAAAACATAATAATACAAGTGTTAAGCACTGATTCAGATTTAACTAAGTCCGCAAGACTACTTGAATCGGTTGTGATAATTATTATCTCACTTATAAAATTAAATTTAAGTTGGACCTTTTTAAAAGCATTTACTCTTATATTAATGCTTATTAGTTCATGCATAATATTCTTTGGAATATTTCTTATATCAGCATCATATTGTTTCTTTACAATTCAAGGTTTAGAATTTAGAAACTTATTAGCAGATGGAGGTAAACATATAGCACAGTACCCAATAGGTATTTTTAAAAAAGGAATATTATATTTCTTTACCTTTATTATTCCTTATGGCTTTGTTAATTATTATCCTCTTCTTTACTTATTAGGTAGAAAAGATAATATGTTATATGCATTTTCACCACTAATTGTTTTAATCTATTTAGTACCTTGCTTTTACTTATTTTACAAAGGAAGCAAAAGATATGCATCAACAGGCTCTTAAACAAAAAACTGGCTTTTTTATAAAGCCTCTTTTTAATTGACATAATATTTTTTTTACGTATAATATACTTAGTAAAGAAAGTGATTATTATTAAAAACGTTATAGACTTAAATGATGAAGAAACTTTTAAAATTAAATGTGTTTTAAGTAAGTATCCATGCTCTAAAGGTGCTTTTGCAAACGTTTATTTAAAAGATGATACATGTTATAAATTATATAAAACAAATCCATATTTAGAAGATAAAGATTGCAATATATTATTTGAT
>CAVAWS010000100.1:0-2694 GCA_963592455.1 Paratractidigestivibacter sp.
TTTCAGACTGTTGACAAATAAGTAAAATTTTTACTTATTTGTCTTTTATTTTATAAAAATGAAGAAATCTGCAAAGGATAAATGTATGTTCAATATATTTCTATACTAAACGTAATGATGTAATGCAAATTTCTTCAAATTCATACACGCATAAAGGAGAGTCAATTCACGATGAACTCTCTCTTTAGTTCTAAAGTATGTATTTCTAAGTCCATACTTCATTTTCCCATCAGCGAAGACTCTTTCTATATGTTGTGGTCTTTGCCTGTATATTTCTTTTACATCATTATGATGTCTATAATCATTAGTCATTTCCTTATATTCCTCCCATACATGTCTTAAGATTTGTTTATACCTACTTTTCGTACATTGATTTTTTAATGGGCATGTTGAACAATCATGTTCAGATGCTTTATAAATTTTATATCCATTTTTATCTATTCTTCCTGTTGGTATTAAATCTTTTTCGTTTGGGCATATATAAATATCATTATATTCATCATATGTGTATTCATATTTTTTTAAATAATCTTTTCTGTATCCTTTTCTTGTATAAGGAAAAGCTGGTATCATATCTAAGTCTATTACTGTTTTACATATATGTGGAGTTAAATATGCAGCATCTCCTACAAAATATTTTATTTGTGAAATATCATAATGTGAACTTAAGTTATCAAAAGAATCATAAAATGAAACAGAATCATGGACATTACTTCCATTTGTATCTACAGTTAAAATATAATTATTATTGTCACATATTACGCTTGTATTATATCCAAACATTTTTTCTTTATCACTTTTATAAAGTATTCCTGCATCTTTATCTATGTCACTTACTATTATTTCTTTTTCTCCTATTACTTCTTCTGTTGATACCTCTTCATTGCATTTTACTATTCTTTGTACTTCTTCTAAATATTCTTCGTCTGTTAAATCTTCTTCTTGTAATCCTTTTAAGGCTATTTCTAAATCCAATTCTTTTTGATATTTCTTCGCTTCTATTTTTATAGTTTCTTTATGATTTTTCTTTTTATTGGCATTTGCTTTTGTATGTGTTGAATCTATATATACTGCCGTCATATCTAGACAATTCCAATTAATTAATAATTCTATTACTTTATCAAATACTATTTGTAATAAGTCTTTTTCTAACTTACAAAATTTTCTTTTATAATTTTGAGAGTATGTTGAATGGTTTGGTACTTCTTCACATAAATTATATCCTATAAACCATCTATATAAATTATTGTATTTTAAATTTTCATAGGTTCTTCTCAAACTATCTTCATGAAAAAGGAACTTCAATATATGAATTTTTATTAAAACTACTGGATCTATACTTTTTCGTCCTAGTTTTGAATATAGTTTTTCAACTTCTTCATATACAAAGTTCCAATCAAAATATTTATCTATTACTCTTAAAAAATGGCCTTCTGGCACCATATCTTCTAAATTTACTATTTCGCTTGAATATTGTCTTTTTGGTCTTTTTGTCATTGCCATAATTATCACTTACTTTCCTTATGATTCCTATATTAATTATAACATTTTTTCATAAAAAAAGTAAGGTTTGTAAGCTTCAATTTTGGAATCATAAAGCAACCTTACATATTCATTATATAACATTTTTTATAAAATAAAAAGACTGTTAACAATATTTATTTGTCAACAGTCTGAAATTAAGAACCATAAACGTTCTTAATTTTAATATAACCCATGAATTTTCTTTATGTCTTCATCTGATAAGTCATCAACTTGCCACATATTAGCTTTTTTACTTAAAGATAATTCTATGGTTTCTGTTATAGTATCATCTACTTTTTCCATTAGCTCTAACTTTCTCTTTGTAAATTTATCTTCTGAGTATTCGCCTTTATCATCATTAAATTTACTTGGATCATTTTCTAATTCTTGCTCAGCTTCTAGTATTGCACTTTTGTAATCTAAAACCGTTAACTCAACAGTTGCTGTTGCTGTGTCTTTATCTTCTTTTACAGATTTTATTACATATGCCAATCTATCATATTGTTTTTCCATTAATTCTTGATATTTTGCCTTGTTTTCATCATTCATTACTTCGTTTTCTATCGTTTCTTTTAACTGTGTTATTACATTATCATCTTTGTTACGATATTTTTCAAACATAGTATCAATAGCATCTTCCGGTTTTGTATCATTAACTGCGCACCCTGTAAATGTTATTGCAATTAGCATAATACTTATTATACCTAATATTTTTTTCATTATCATTTTCCTCCTTCATAAATATGATGAGAAAAACATTCAAAATTTATACTATTTTTTTATATTTATTACTTTTGTTAGTTTATCAATTATATTATTATCAACGTTTTTTATTTTTTCTTTTAGCTTTTTTATCGCGATAGATGAATCATTTTCTTCTTCGTTAAAGCACTCAAAGTATATGTATTTTATTTCATCTTTTGACTTAATATTATCCATGTATTTTGTAACTTGACTAATTTTTTTAGCCTCGTTTCTTGTTATACAATCATTATAATCATATTTTTTTATTATTTCATATTTTATATCAACTACCTTATCTAATTTTCCTGATAAAATGATATCTTCTTCCTCATCAAATAATAAATAACTTCTATTTTTTATCTTGCCATCTTTGTAAAATTCAAATGCACATGCCACTTCACATGAGTAAAATATACAAGCATATTC
>CAVAWS010000101.1:0-2440 GCA_963592455.1 Paratractidigestivibacter sp.
ATACTTATCAAAGACATTATAAGACCTAGTCTCATACCTTTAGGATAATAAACCAGTCTAATATCATGATCTCCGCTGCTAGAATCAAATGCTAAGAATGAATCGGCAACACAAAATGTATTAACTTTCTTATTATCAATATAAACACTCCAACCTTCATCATATGCTATTGTTGTAAAAACAAAGTTATCTTTAGGCACATTAATAGTTCCCTTTATATTTGTTTCACTATAAGATGTAACTTTAAGTTCATGGCTATTAATGTGATTATAAAAATTATTAAATACTTCATGATTAAGATTGTATGCGTAAAATTTAATATCACCAGAATTAGAAGTTTCTAAATTAATTTTTACATTTACATAATCTTGGTCAAATTTTCCAACATCTACTATGTAAAACTCATCTGATGTAATTTGATAATTAACACCTTCTACATCAAATGATGATACTTCACTACCACCTACATATAAATAAATATTATCTTTGTTTTTATTATCTAATGTTAAGGTAAATGAATTATTCATTGTATCTTTTAATGAATAATAAAACTCTCCATTTGAATTAATTTTAAATGAGTCATCATCTATTATTATGTTACTAGTTTCTTTTACATTTATATTAGTAAACACTTCATCATCAGTATCTGTTAAAAGTTTAACAAAATTACTTTGGTTATAAAATGGCATGTATTCTGTTGTACTATAATATTTTAAACCTATACTAGAAGAATAAGCTAATGAAGTTGAGTAATTATACTTATATAAATTTGTTATATCATTAGACATTATTGTGCTATAATAGCTATTATTTATAGGTGAACCTAAAATATATTTTATATTAAATATACTATTATAAACTGGTGAACTATAATTTTTATAATAAAAACTATTAATTGAATTACCAGCTAATCCCAAATTTCTTTGCATCATAGATACTTTTTCATATGCCATAGATGAAAATGCAGAAATACCATAATAATCATACCAAGCTCCATCATTTAAGGTCATGTATGAAGCTTTTTCTATTCTATATAAGTCATTATCCGTCTTCTTAGCGTATTTTATTAAGCTTTGGTAGCTACTATAATTATTCATAAATGCAGGTATACTATGATCTATGTTCCAGTTATCATTTATACCAAATATTACTTCAACAGAACATAATATTATAAATAAACTGGATGTAACATATATTGGTACCTTTTTATATCTATAAAGTAAAAATAAAATATAATATACAAATAATACTACCATACAGAAAAGAGCTGTATCATCATTAAAGTTTGCAAAATTTGACTTTTCTGCAATTAAAATCATGAATAAAATAATTGCAAACGAAATGGATATTTTAATTATTCCTACGTTATCTGATTTAATCAAACTATAATATCCTATTACTATAAGACAAAAAACATATAAAAATGAGTATCTATAAGGTAAATCATTTGGTACATGAAATGCATGCCATATAAAATCCACGCAGTTTATATTAAAACTAAAGAAGAAAAATAATAAACATAGTCCTGATAATATTTTCACTCTTAATTTTATTTCTTTATTTAAAAATAATAATATTAATCCAACTAATGTAATAAGTCCCGAATATACGTTAGGTAGTGGTAACACATCACTTGCAAAAACCGTTCTTTTAACACCTGTTACATGATTGAATATATAATCGAATACGTTAAAATTAAATGCAAATGATGAAAAACTATCACCTGTTGCAGATATACTTGATAAAGATTCAAAAAGAGGGACAAGAGCAAACGAAACAATACCTCCTGCTAAAATAGATGATATACCAAAAAGAAGTGTTTTTTTAAGTATTACTTTTATTTTTAATTTTTTTCTTGCAAACATATAACTAGTGTAAAATAAAACGGAAAAAATACATATCATATAACCAATAAAATAATTTGCAAAAAGCATGATAGCAAGCGATATGATATATAATATTGGTTTATTACTATCAACTAATTTTACTATTCCATACATAATTATAGGTAAAAACACCATTCCATCAAGCCACATTATATTCCAGTAATATGCACAAAAATATCCTGATAATGAATATAAAATACTAAATACAGGTAATAAAAACGAATCTTTTTTAAATACCTTTTTTAAGAATATAGACATGTTTGTTGCTGAAAAAACAACTTTTAGTCCTATAATTACTGAATATCCCATTACTATATTTTCTTTTTTAAATAATAAAAGAAGTATGTTAAAAGGACTTGATAAATAATTTAAAAAGTTTTTATAAAAAGGTATACCTCCTCCTGTGTTAAAGGAAAATAGTAAGTTTTCACCTTGTTTTACCCTATCATATAGCTCATTTAATAAAGGTCCATACTGATGAAAAAAATCAACGTCTAGCATCGAATTTTCACCAAAAGGTGCTATTTTTTGCAATATGTATATAAAACTAACAG
>CAVAWS010000101.1:2450-2857 GCA_963592455.1 Paratractidigestivibacter sp.
AGAGAAACAAAAAAAGTAATTAATACCCATTTTTCCTTCTTAGCAAATTCTTTTAGTTTACTTAAAAAAGCACTAAATTTATTTTTCTTATTCTTCTTCATATTATCACCATAAAAATAATAACATAAAAAAACAAGCAAGACAATTATCTTACTCATTAATTATTACTTATTTTAAATTTTTTATTTACTTTCATGTTATTTATTTTATACGAAAAATTTACGTATTTTACTTCACCAAGTGGTAAATTTTTATAAGTGTATAAATAGTTATCTTTCTTTGTTAAATTAGTATCTTCAAGTTTAGCATTTGATACTTTTTTATCACATAGCATTACAACCTTAACCGTTTTTTCATCTAACTTATATGAATTAATACTACATAGGTTTGTTTTAAGTACACTAGCC
>CAVAWS010000102.1:0-1422 GCA_963592455.1 Paratractidigestivibacter sp.
GTTTTTTTTGAGTGAATACTGTTCTTGTATTCATTTTTTTATGGAGGTGCTTGATAATAGCTAAAGAAAAAGAAATGCCAATTAATGGTCAAATAAAAGTTAAACAAATGCTTGTAATTGGTCCAAACGGAGAACAATTAGGAGTAAAATCAAAAGAAGAAGCTTTAACGCTTGCTTCATATGCTGGTTTTGATTTAGTATTAATAAACGATAAAGGTCAAAATGCAGTATGTAAATTAATGGATTATAATAAGTTTAAGTATGAGAAAAAGAAAAAACAAAAAGAATCTCAGAAAAAACAAAAAGAGAATCATGCTGAGTTAAAAGAATATCGTCTATCGCCAAACATAGACATTCACGATTTTAACACTAAGTTAAACAATGCTAAAAAATACTTAGAAAAAGGACATAAAGTTAAAATAAGTATTCGTTTTAGAGGAAGAGAAATGCAATTTACTAATAAGGGTAAAGATGTAATGATTAAATTTGCAGAAGAATTAAAAGATGTATGTGAAATGGAAACTAAGCCAACATTAGAAGGAAGAAACATGATGGCTTTACTAAGTCCAATAAAAAAATAGTTATCTAAAAGGAGAAATGAATATGGCAAAAGTAAAAAAAATAAAACAAAAAACACATAAGGGAACAAAAAAAGTATTAAACGTTAGAAATAGCGGTTCTATAACTAAAGGACATCCAGGACAAAGACATAATACTGGTTCTAAAAACACAGCATTTAACAGAAGCAAAAGAAGCAAATCTGATTTAAGTAGTGCTGATGGAAAAAGATTAAAGAGAATAATAAATAATATTTAGTTAATAAACAGGAGGAAATAAAATGGCAAGAGTAAAAAATGGAGCTGTTACAAAAGCTCGTCGTAAGAAGATATTAAAAGAAGCTAAAGGATACTTCGGAAGTAAACATCGTTTATTTAAAACTGCAAAAGAACAAGTAATGCATTCTAGAGTATATGCATATCGTGATAGAAAACAAAACAAACGTAATTTCAGAAAATTATGGATTGTTCGTATAAATGCAGCATGTCGTGAAAATGAAATTAGTTATTCAAGATTCATTAATGGTTTAACAAAGGCAGGAGTTATAGTTAACCGTAAGATGTTAGCTGAAATAGCTATTGATTCACCAAAAGCATTCTCAAATTTAGTACAAGTTGCAAAAGATGCTTTAGAAGGTAACATTCCAAAAGAAGCTAAAACAGCTAAAAAAGAAGTAAAAAAAGAAAGCAGATCAGTTGAAGTTAAAGCTGAAGAAACAAAAGAAGATATATCAAAATTAACTGTTGCTGAATTAAAGAAAATGGCAAAAGAAAAAGGCGTTGAAGGTTACAGCACTATGAAAAAAGCTGAATTATTAGAGAAACTTGCATAGTTTCTTTTTCTTTGACTAAAAAATGTTTTATG
>CAVAWS010000102.1:1432-2032 GCA_963592455.1 Paratractidigestivibacter sp.
ATGTAGTATTTTAGTAAAGATGATAGTAAATTAAAATTAAAAAACTATGTTAAGTTAACATAGCTTTTTTTGTATCTTTACATGAAAGGTGTTATAATGAAAATGGTGATTAAATATGAAGGATGTATATTTAATTTATGGCAGTGATTATAAATTAATAAAAAGAAAACTAGATGAGATAAAAGGTGATATAAAAGATATAGTAACCTATGATTTATCAAATGATAAAATTGATAACTTATTAGATGATGCACTATGTATTTCAATGTTTGAAGGTAAAAAATTAATAATAGGCGAAAATGCTTTGTTTTTAACTAGCATTCCAAGTAATATAAACCATAATATTGAATATTTATCAAATTATTTAAATGATGATAATCACGAAAACATAGTTGTTTTAACGGTACTTGAAGAAAAGCTAGATGAAAGAAAAAAAATAGTTAAACAATTTAAAGAAAAAGCAACTGTTATTCACGTAGAAAAAATAGATGAAAAAAAACTTCCCGAGTTTATTATTAATGAATTCAAAGAAAAAGGTTATAAAATAGATTACAAAACTGCTAATTATTTTTTAGATTATGTAGGAAATGATATTAATGT
>CAVAWS010000103.1:0-7539 GCA_963592455.1 Paratractidigestivibacter sp.
TATATTGGATGAGTTATATATTTGTTCTTGGAATGACTATAAATAATTATAGATTGAATGTAGAACTTGAAAAAACTTTAAAAATAAAAAGTCTTGATTAAAAGACTTTTTTTTGTGGTATAATTATAAGTGGAATTTGGAGGTACATATGAAGAAAAAAATTTCAAGTTTATTTAAGAAGATAAAAAATAGATATAAACAAATTAGTTTAAAATTATATATAAAAACTAATATACTTTTTTTAACTTATGTATTAGTTAATCTTATAGCATCTTGGGTTCTTAGAATAGTAACGATGGGTGCATTATTTAATATAAAAGCTATAATTACTGACTTGGCATTTATATTAATAGTTGGTTCATTTGCGTATTTATTAAAGCCAAAAAAACAAATACGTATTTTATTACCACTTACTATAATTATGATGCTAACTTGTATTATAAACGCGGTATATTATGAAAATTATGTTTCATTTGCATCATTTTCACTTTTATCAACAGCATCATTTTTAGGTGACATGGATGGTACTATTGTAACTAATTTAATACAATTTAAGGATTTATTAGTTATATTTCCACCATTTGTATTAATAATTGTTCACACAATATTAAAGAAGAAAAAATATTATGAGAAAGTAGCTCTACTTGAAAGAGGTAAAAAAAGATTTTTAAATACTATAATAGCTGGTTCTGTATTTACATTAATTACTATTATGCTTATGGAAGCATCTGATTTTAGTAGATTAAAAAAGCAATGGAATAGAGAGTACTTGGTTCAAAGGTTTGGTATATATGTATATCAAGTTAATGATGCAGTTAAGAGTACTCAGTCTAAGTTTACAAGTTTATTTGGATATGATAGTGCATATAAAAAGGTTAAAGATTTTTATGCTAATAAAGAAAAAACTGAAACAGAAGATAAAAAAAGTAATGATTATACAAATATCTTTGAAGGTAAAAACGTAATTGTTATTCACTTTGAAAGTATGATGACTCAGAATATGTCTTTATCGTTTAATAATAAAGAATTAACACCTAACCTAAATAAATTAGCTAGTGAAGGATTATTCTTCTCTAACTATTATCCACAGGTAAGTGTTGGTACATCAAGTGATACAGAGTTTACTTTTAACACATCACTTCTTCCAGCATCAACTGGTACAGTATTTGTCAACTATTGGAAAAGAACATATGAAGCAATGCCAAGTATATTTGCTTCTAAAGGATATTATACAGCTAGTATGCACGCTAATAACGCATCATTCTGGAACAGAAATGTTATGCATCAAACTTTAGGTTATAAGAAATTTTATTCTAAGGAAGATTATAAAGTAACAGATAAAAACACTATTGGTATGGGATTATCTGACAAGGATTTCTTTAAACAATCTGTAAGTAAAATAAAGAAGATAAGTGAAAAAAACAGCAATTACTTCTTAACTTTAATAACACTTTCTAATCATACACCTTGGGATGATGAAGATAGTTATGGAGATTACACAGTTGATTATAAAACAACTGTAACAGATGAAAATGGTAATCAAACTGAAAAGACACTTCCATACTTGGAAGGTACTGAACTTGGTAGATATTATAAATCTGTTCATTATGCTGATGAAGCTTTAGGTGAGTTTATAAATGAACTTGATGAGTCAGGATTACTTGATAATACAGTTATTGTTTTATATGGTGATCATGACGCTAAAATATCTAAAAAACAATATAAGTATTTTTACAATTATAACTTAGAAACAGGAGAACAGTATTCTTCTGATGATGAAAATTACGTAAACGTTGATTACTATAATTATGAATTAAATAGAAAAGTACCATTTATAATATGGACTAAAGATAGTAAGGGAAATTCAAAGTTAAATAAAGAAATTACAAAGGTTATGGGTATGTATGATGCAATGCCAACACTTGCTAATATGTTTAATTTTGATTATAAATATGCTTTAGGTCATGATATCTTTAATAAAGAAGATAACATAGTTGTATTCCCTAATGGAAACTGGGTTACTGATAAAATGTATTATAATGCACAAAAAGATGAGTATTTATTATTAAAAGATAGTGTAGTTACAGACGAAGAAATTGAAAATAATAAACAATACGCTAGTAATTTATTAGATGTATCAGATTCTATAATTGTATATGATTTGGAGGCTACAAATGCAAAAAAAGAAAAGGAAAAGTAAAAAAAAGAAAATATTAATTTTTCTTATAATAATAGTTCTTATATTAATTTCGTTTTTTGTTTATAAGTATTTTACTTCTAATAATAAGGACGAGGATACAGTAAAAGTAATTAAGAGTATATCTAAGTATGATTATAATCTTAATGATAATGAAACTGATTTATATAAGAAGAAGTTTAGTGAACTAGATAAAATATTATCTAACAAAAAGATTGATTATGAAAGTTATGCAAAGAAAATTTCTGAATTATTTATAATAGATTTTTACACGTTGTCTAACAAGACTTCAAAAAATGATATAGGTGGTGTAGATTTTGTTATGCCATCTATAAAAGATAATTTTGTAGAACAAGCTAGAAGTACTTTTTATAGATATATAGAAAGTGATTCTTCTCGAAGTCAAAAATTACCAGAGGTGAGTGCTATAAATAGCGTTACTTTAGAAAATATAGAGTTTGATATTAAAGATAAGTCAGAAACTACTACAACTAGTAAATCAAAAAATAGATATACTACAACAGAAGCTAAGAAGACAGTTGAGGCTTATAAAGTAACTATTTCATGGGAATATAAGAAGGACTATGGGTATGAAAATGAAGCTAAAATGATACTTACTAAAGAAGGGAAAAAATTATATATTATAGAAATGGATTAAAAAAGGAACTTAGTAGCTATAAGTTCCTTTTCCTATTTGTGTAGTTTCATATGGACTGTTAATAGAGAAAGAAAATTCTTTATCCATTTCTGGTTCTTTAATTTCTAAATTAACTTCCATTGCATCTGTTACTTCTTTTAAACTTTGTTTATAGTATTCAAAATAATATATACCATTAATAGTGTTATCGTAACCAGATAAATATAGTTTTTGAGTACCTATAAAATCATCACTATTTATGTTTTTAGATTTTGAAATTATTTTCTCTAATGTATCAAATCCTGTTACCATCGTATCCTTATCTATATTAGTATCAATGTTATCACCAAGAACATCTAATATATCATATATTTCAGATAACTTTCTAACTGATTTAAGTTTATTTGCTATTGCATTAATTATTGTTTGTTGATTTTGACCTCTTATAAAATCGTTGCTAACATAATTAGAATACTTTTTACCACAATACTGTGGCCATGTATGTCTGTTTCTAGCGAATGCTAATGCTTGTTCACCATTTAGTGTTTGCTTACCTTTTTCTATATATATAGTATTTTCACCAAATCTTCTTTTGCTATCTTGTTCACAAAATGAATATGGAACGTCAACATCTATTCCACCAACTGCATTAACTAAATCTACAACTCCTTGGAAATTAACTTTAACCCAGTAATCTATTTTTATTCCAGTAAAGTTAGTTATTGTATCTTCAACACAATCAATTCCATAAATAGGGGATGCATTTATTTTATTTTTAGACTTATTAGGAGTACATGCAATTGGTACTCTAGTATCTCTTGGGATACTTAAAATAGTTGTATTTAAAGTATTAGGATTAAATGTTATAAGCATTAATGTATCACCATTAAATGAGTTGCTCTTCTTGAGAGAAGATGTATCACTATCAACACCTACTACTAATAAAGTAAATGGTTCAGTAAATGACTTGGTGCTGGTTTTAACTTTTTTTCTCGTTTTCTTAGTTTTAACTTTTACCTCAGTAACTAGTGAATCTATTTTTTCATATCCTTCTTCATTTGAAAAAATATCAGCATATGAACTGCTAACGAACATACCACTTATTTTACCATTAAATAAATCTGATAACATATCTAGATAATTGTCATATTCTACAAGGTATTTTTTATCAATATTTTCTTCTTTTACTATTTCATTTGCAATTACATATCCTTCAGTATCATTAGTATCACTTATAATACCTATCTTTTTCTTTTTTAAATCACTTACATCTTTAATGTTAGACTCTTTCATTACTATAAGACTAGTGGAATAGTTAGTATATTTATTTGTTACCTTTGAAATTGAGTTACTTATCTTATTTAAGTTATATGTTGCAAAGTATTCTATAAAACATATAAGTATAATCAATACAATAAAAAATAAATAATTCTTAAGCCTGTTTTTCTTTATGCAAACAAGAGACCATATAGTAAAAAGTACAATGAATAATGCACAAACTGCAATTGCTACATAAACTATTTTTTTCATCATACTTTGATTTGAATTATAATAATATATTTCCTTTATAAAATACCCTGTTATTGTATAGTAAAATATTAATAATGGTATTATTAATAAACTCATTTTTTTAAATTTCTTTTTCTTTTGCAAAATATCACCTTCAAACATATTAAAATTATACAACAATTATATACAAATTTCAAACTTCTATTATCATCTAATTATATTATTAACACAATTTTACTTTTTACATATTATTTTACACTTTAATTAGATTATTATTTAAAAAAATGTCGAAATATGTTATAATCTGCGTAGAGTAGAAGGTTGGTGATAGTGATGAAAAAAAAGATGTTTTTCCTTGCATTTATACTTTCTTTATTTACGGTATTTAATTTAAAGGTAAGTGCAGCATCATATACTATTTATACAGCAAATTCTAAATGTAATGTAAGAATAGGTCCTGGTACTGATTATAGTATAATTAAAAACGGAAGTGATAACGTTTATGTTTACGCAAATCAGGACTTAACGTATATAAATTTAAAAAGTGGTAAAGTAAATGGTAGCAACGGTGAATGGTATGGTGTTAAATTTGACTATGCTGCAAGAGAGTACACAGGTTATGTATGGTCTAATTGTGTTACTGCAACTAAAGCTTCATATAGTGATGATTCAGCATTTGAAAGTAAAATAGCATCATTTCCAGAAAGCTACAAACCTTATTTAAGAAAACTACATGCACTTCATAATAATTGGAATTTTGTAAGTGATAATACAAATCTTTCATGGCAGTCATCTGTTTCTTCTGAAAGTGAAAAGGGAATGAGTGCGGTATCAAGTTTATATCCATCTATGTTTTATAAAGACAGTACTTATCCAAATGGTATAGTAATAGACGGAAATAGTTGGTATGCAGCATGTCAAGATGCAGTAGCATATTACATGGATCCTAGAAACTTCTTAAATCAAAAAGGTATATTTATGTTTGAAAAACTAAGTTATGATTCATCAAGTGATTCATCTGTTTCAAACATATTAAAAAACTCATTTATGGATGGTACTTTTACTGAAAATGGTGTTACTAAGACTTATGCTAATGCTTTTATAGAAGCTGGAAAAGAGCAGAATGTATCTTCTACATATTTAGCAGCACTATCTCTTCAAGAAATGGGGACTACTAAGTCTTCTGCAGCATCTGGAACAGTAGCTGGATATGAAGGATATTATAATTTCTATAACATTGGTGCAACAAGTGGTACTGATAACTATCTAAAGGGTTTAGCTTATGCTAAAACGAAGGGATGGAATAGTATTCAAAAAGCAATAACAGGTGGTGCGTCATTTATTGCATCAAATTATATTAATAAAGGACAAGATACAATATATTATAAAAAATATAATACTTCAGGAAATAGACAAAGAAGTGCATATACTAATCAGTATCAAACAAATATTATGGCACCAACATCTGAAGCTTCAACGATATATAGTTCATATAAAGCTAATAATAGATTAGGTAATTCTTATACATTTGTAATACCAGTTTATAATTACATGCCTGGTGAAGCATTTAAGTTATCTAAAACTGATACTGTAGGTGGTAATACAACAACTACCACAACAACAAAAACTGTAGCAACTACAACTAAAGCTCAAAATAATGTTACTACAACAACTAAAAAAGTAAGCGCAGCAGATAAGATATCTTCTGCTGGATATAAGATAAATGGTAGTTATTTAACTGGTTTATCTTATGGAAAAGATGTTAGTAATATTAAAAGTGCATTAGCTAGTAAAGGTGCTAGCGTTAATATTTTAAATAGCAGTAATAATTCTAAGGGTAGTGGTGTTATATCAACTGGAGATAAAATAAATGTAGATGGATCAGTATATGAAGCTGTTATATATGGTGATATATCAGGAGATGGTAAAATAACTATTAAAGATTTATTATTCTTGCAAAGATATTTATTAAACAGCTATAATTTATCAGGTGCTAATAAAAAGGCAGCAGACATATCAAAGGATAATTCTATAACTATTAAGGATTTATTATTCTTACAGAAAAATTTACTAGGTTATACAAATATAAGTCAATAGGAGAAAGTAAAATGAAGAAGAAAATATTTGGAGTTATAGTACTCCTTTTTACATTTTTTATTGGAGTAGATGTTTTTAGTGCAGCAAGTTGTAAAGTGACTGTATCAGGCTCTACTACTGCATATGTTGGTAGTAATATAAATGTATCTGTTGTAACATCATCTAATTCTAGTTTAGGTACATTTGAATACACACTTAGCTACGACTCATCAGTAGCTAAGCTATCTAGTGGTACTTTGCACGTGGTTGATTACCAGCATGTTGGACAGTCAAAAGCAACTAATTCTTATACTTTTAAGGCGTTAAAAACAGGAACAGTAACATTTAAACCAGTTAATGTATCAGTACTTGATTTTGATGGTAATGAGTGTTTGCAAGGCTCTTCTTCATTAACTGTTACAATAAAAAATAATGAACAAAAAGAGGAGACTAAAAACTATAGTAAAAATAATAATTTAAGTTCACTTTCCATAGATGGAGCAACACTTAGTCCTTCTTTTGATAAAAATGTTACTGAGTACAGTGTAACAATGAAAGCTGGTACAGAAAAGATAAATGTAAAAGCAGCTTTAGAAGATAGTAAAGCAACAGTATCAGGAATAGGTGAGGTAAGTGTAAAAGAGGGATTAAATAAAATAGACGTAGTTGTACTTGCTGAAAACAAAGATAAAAAGACTTATACTATTAATGTAAATGTAGAAGAAAAAGATCCGATAAACGTTTTAGTAAATGGTAAAAAGTACACAGTTGTAAGAAAAAATGAGAACATAGAAAATGTTCCAGCAGGTTTTAATGAAACTAAGGTAACAATAAATGATGAAGAAGTAGTAGCTTATGAAAATAAGTCTATTAACTTAGTATTAGTTGCATTACAATCTGAAAAAGGCGGTATTAGTTTATTTATATATGATCAAAAAAATAATAAATATAAAGATTTTAATGTTGCATCTAACAATGGAATAAATCTTTTAATTCTAGATAAGTTTGAGGATAGTATTCCAAAGGGATTTATAAAAAAAGAAATTAGTATTGGTAATAACAAGATAAGTGCATATAAATTTAGATTTGATGATAAAAATAATTATTACTTAGTATATGC
>CAVAWS010000104.1:0-4627 GCA_963592455.1 Paratractidigestivibacter sp.
ATGTTACATATAATAAATTGAAGGTGATTACTATGAAAAATAACATGTTTAATAATAATTCTTTTAAACCAGCAATATTAATTATTATTTTTTCCATAATAACATTTTACCAATCAATAATTACTTTAATCTTATGTACAAGATTTCAAGTATTTTTACTATTTATTAACATCACTATTTTGTTTTTGGGGATTTATGCTCTTATCTTCCATAAATAAGTTATTTGTTATATAAAGATAATTACATAGTTTAGATACTTCTATTACGTTTTTTATTTCACTATCATTTAAAGATACTTTCTTAGGAATAAATAAAATTATATACATAAGAATTTTTTCTTCTTCTAATAGCTGAAACTTAGTTAAATACTCTTTATATAAACTAGTAAAATCATACTTGTCATAACATTTTTTATAAAGATAAATAAAGTCATATATAGGTATATCACGTCTTGCTTTATCAAAGCTAATTAACTTACTTTCTTTATTTGTAATTACATGTGATAGGTCTAGGTTATTGTGCAATAAAACCTCTCTTTTTTTGATTTTATTCTTCATTAACTCATACCAGCTATCAAGAGTTTTTTTACAAAAATCTAATACGTTAAAAAAAGACGATATATTTCTAGCTAGCATGTAATAAGAAGGTGACATATAAATATTACCTTCTATCATTGAAATTATATCTTCATAATACATATAAGTATCACTTATTTTGTAGCTTAGCTTTTCATATATCTCTTTTACTTCATCTTTTGATATATCTTTATAATATACCGTTTTATTATGAAGAAGTGCTATTACCTTTATCAAATCACTAATTTTTTGTTCACTTGGAATTGAAAGGTCATTTTCATATTCATATACATAAATATTTTTATCTATATATTCTAATTTAGGCAAGTAAATAAAGCCTCTAGAATCAAGGTACTTATACAAACTAAGATAATCATTTTTATTCTTTTTTATAACGTATTTATGCCCATTATTAGTAAATACAATAGAATTATTATAAAACTTAAAATTATTTGAATTAGGGTATTTTAATTTAATATAGCTTAATAAATACTTATTCATTTTTACAAGGTATAAGTAATTTAGTACCTAAAACAACGTTAGATAAATCATTATATAGTTCTAGTTCTTCTTTTGTAGTTTCATACTTTTTTACTATGTCTTCTACTGTCTCATTTTCCCTAATTATATGAACTTTATAAGTTACAAACATCTCTTCTTCACTTAAAAAATTACTTTTAATAGCGTTTTCTATTTCTTCTTTTTGAGTCTTTTTAGTCTTCTCTTCTTTAACACTTTCTTCTTTAGCTTGCTCTTTTATAACTTCTTTTTCCTTTACTTTTTCTTCCTTAACAGTTTCTTCTACCACTTCTTTTTTCACCCCTTTTCTATCATCATCACTTCTTAAGTTTTCAACTAATTTTTCATCATCTTTTATTTTTAAATCATCAGGCATTATAATTTCTTCTTTCTTTTTATTAACTTCTTCTATTATAGGTTTTACATCTTCTTTTATAATTTCTAAATTATCTAAAGAAACATCTATATGTACCCTTAATACTTCATCATTTATTATTTCATAGAAAAAGTTATCTATATCTATTGTTACCTTAGATGAATCATATTTTTCATCTAGTGATATATAAACTGGTACTTTAAAATTAAATTCTTCTTTATTAATACTAATATCATTTATTTTATAATTACCACTTATGTTAAATTCACCTGCAACACTTAAATCTTCTAGTTTTAAATCATGCTCTAATGATATAGAAGTTATTTCAGATAATTTAGTATTAAATTTAATATCTTTTACAAATGGTACTATTTTAATCAAATAAATCATCTCCAATCACTAAATAATATGATTTATACTTATTTATATTACAAAAAAAAGAAAAACTATTTCGTTTTTCTTTTAAATAAATCATTATATATTTCAGAATAATTACTAACAAGTACTATCTCTATATTATCAGTAACTTCTTTTGGAACTTCTTTTAAATCAGCTTCATTATCTACTGGTATAAACACTTTTTTAACATCAGCTTGATATGCACCAATTAGTTTTTCTTTTAACCCTCCTATTGGTAAAACCTTACCAGTTAGTGTCATTTCACCTGTCATTGCTACATGACTATCTACTGCTTTCTTAGCTAAAACAGATATTATAGCAGTTGTAAGACAAGTACCAGCAGAAGGTCCATCTTTTGGCACGCCTCCTTCTATAGCACTTACGTGTATGCAAGTATCTTCTAACTTACTTAAATCTATCTTATAATCTTTAGCATGTGACTTAATATGTCCAAGTGCAATTGAAACGCTTTCTTTCATAACATCACCAAAGTTACCTGTTATAAATACTTTTTCCTTTGATGGATAAGTAACTACTTCAATAGGAAGAATATCTCCTCCAAACACCGTGTAACAAAGACCATTTACAACACCTGGTGTATCTACAGCAAGTACGTTATTTGATTTATACTTTT
Source organism: Paratractidigestivibacter sp. (assembly GCA_963592455.1). GTDB lineage: Bacteria > Bacillota_I > Bacilli_A > RF39 > UBA660 > Aphodocola. Next base: position 2,504 of record CAVAWS010000104.1, read on the forward strand.
CCTTACCTAGAAATTCTTCTAGTTTTTTATCAGTTATTTTAACCGATAATTTTTCTTTATTCTTAATTATTTGTTCTTTAACGCACTTTCTAATTATTCTATTAATTAATCTTTCAAGTTCACGTACACCAGCTTCTTTAGTGTAATTTTTAATTATTTTAATTATTATTTCATCACTAAACTTAATACTATCAGAATCAAGTTTATATTCTTTAAGTCCAAGTGGTATTAAATGTTTTTTACTGATAAATAGCTTTTCATATATAGTATAAGTTGATAAATCAATTATTTCTAATCTATCTTTTAATTCACTAGGTATTTGTTCTATATAATTTGCTGTTAATATAAACATAACCTTAGATAAATCATAAGCTTCTTCTACGTAAGAATCATAAAATCTATCATTTTGCTCTGGATCAAGTACCTCTAAAAGACTAGATGCAGGATCTCCTTTTATGTCCTTAGTCATTTTATCTATTTCGTCTATTAAGAACACAGGATTATTAGAACCACATTTCTTTAAAGCATCAATAATTCTACCAGGATTAGCGCCCATGTAAGTACGTCTATGTCCAATTATTTCAGCTGGATCATTAACACCACCAACTGATATCTTGGCAAATTTTTTGTTCATCGCATTAGCAATTGACTTAGCAAGTGATGTTTTACCAACACCTGGAGGACCAACTAAACAAATAATTGGAGCTCTTTTAGATACGCTTCTTTCTTTTACAGCTAAATACTCAGTTATTCTATCTTTAATATCTTCTAATCCGTAGTGAGACTCATCTAAAACATTTCTTACTTTAACTAAATCGGTGTTATCCTTGGTATATGTATTCCATGGTAAAGATAGCATAACATCTATGTAATTTCTTATTATACTAACTTCTGGAGATGCAGATGGAGTTGCTTCGTACTTTTTGATTTCCTTATCTATCTTCTTTATTATATTCTTAGGAGCTTTTAACTTAGATAACTTGTTTTTCATTTCTTCTACATCATCATCTTTAGAAGAAATATCTCCTAGCTCTTCTTTAATTAATTTTATTTTTTCTCTTAAAATAAACTCTTTTTGAGACTTATCAAGACCTTTTTTTAAGTCTCTATCTAACTTGTTTTCTATCTCAAATATATCTAATTCTTTTTGTATATCTTCAAGTAACATCATAACCCTGGTATGAGGATTTAATGTTTTTAAATACATATACTTTCTTTCAAATGTAAGTGGCATATAATCAGCGATTACATCTGCTAATTTACTAACACTTGTAATATCACTTATTGCTGCTAAAACACTATTAGATGCATAAGGCACTTCTTCTATATAGTTTTCTAACTCAGTCTTTAGTTTTCTAACTAAGGCTTCTTCATCACTAGCTTCTATGGCATATTTAACAGGCGCAGAAAGTTCTCCTGCAAATATTTCTTTTTGATTTTTATATGGAATATAACATTTAACATCAGTTCTTTTCTTACCTTCTATGGTAATTCTAATTCTTCCATTAGGTAGTGTAGTTCTCTTAGTTATTTTACCTACAACACCATATAATGGTAGATCTTTTATTTCTAAACTTTCTTCTAAATAATTATTAGGAGAAATTAAAAGTACATAACCATCATGATTATTAGTTGCGATATCAATAATTTTCATATCAAGTTCATCAACTAAATCTATCTTTAGTTCAGCATAAGGAAGAACTATTATTCCCCTTAACAATATAACTGGTAAATTTGTCTTATCCATAATTACCTCCAAAACAAACATAAATATTTTTACTTTTTATTATAGACTATGCATACTAAAAGTCAATAATATTAGACCAATTTAAACATGTTATTTTAAATAAAAAAAGAAATCAGCAATCTAAAACTGATTTCTTTGCTATTCAATTATTTTTTTAATAAATCTAATACTTTTTCTACTTTAATATCATATTTAATCATATCAAGTCCGCCAAATGCTTTGATGTATTCATCTTTTTCCATACCATGTTTCTTAGCGTTTTCTTCAGCTTTCTTGTTTGCTTCTTCATCACTAGCTTCTATTTTTTCCTTAGCAATAATTTCTTCAATAGCAAATCTTAAAGTAACTCTTTTTTCAGCTTCACCATGCATATTAGC
>CAVAWS010000104.1:4637-12019 GCA_963592455.1 Paratractidigestivibacter sp.
TTGAATTAGTAAACTTATAAAATTGTTCTAAAGTAATACCTTGCATTTGTAATCTTTCTTCATATTCATGGATCATTCTGTGTAATTCTTCATGAACTAATTCATGAGGTACATCAACAGTTGTTTGTTTTAATAAAGCTTCAAATAATTCATCAACGTATTTATTTTCTGCTTCATATTCTCTTTGTTCTTTTAAAGAATCTTCTATAGTTTTTTTGAAGTCATCAACGTTTTTAACATCTTCTAATCCTAAATCTAAGAAGAAATCTTCATCTAAAACTGGATAAACCTTAGTCTTAACTTCATGAACTAAAACTTTGAATGTAACTGGTTTACCTTTTAATTCTTCCGCATGATAATCCTTAGGAAATGATATATTAACATCTTTTTTATCTCCCGCTTTTAAACCTATTAAAGCATCTTCAAAACCAGGTATAAACGTATTAGAACCAATTTCTAAAGCATAATTCTCTGCTTTACCACCTTCAAATGCTTTATCTCCATCAAATCCTTCATAGTCAATTATAGCAGTATCACCATTTTCGATAGCTCCATCTTTAACTGCTAAGTCAGCATATTCTTTCTTTATCTTTTCTATTTCTTCTTCAACGTCTTTTTTAGTTACTTTAACCTCATCTTTTTTAACACCTAAGTCAGTGTATTTTTTAATCTTAACTTCTGGTTTAGATGTGAATATAAATTTATATGTAATTGAATCATTATCAACTTTTTCAATAGCTACTTGAGGTTGCATAATTACATCACCCTTATATTCATCAAGTGCTCTTTTATATGCTTCATCAACTGCTAATTCTGTTGCATCAGGAATAACAGCTTGTTTACCATATTTCTTTTCAAATACACTTTTAGGTACTTTACCTTTTCTAAATCCATCTATTTTAACTTCTTTTACTGCTTTATTAAAAGCTTTATCAAGAAATGACTTCCATTCATCACCTTCAATAGTAATTAAAACTTCATGAATGTTTTTTGCTTTTTTTTCTTTCTTTTCTGCCATATATATTCCTCCTAAAACAATTAGTATTATAACTTATTTAATATTCTTTATCAAGCTTTTACACCTTAAAAATATTAAAAAGTAGCAACTACGCTACCTTTAATATTTCAACATCAAAACTTCCGTTTGGTGAGTCAACTGCAACTACATCGCCTTGTTTATGCCCCATAACAGCAATTGCAATTGGAGATTCATTTGAAATCTTATTTTCAAATGGATCAGCTTCATTAGTACCAACTATTGAGTATTCTTCCTCATCTTCATCTTCAACGTACTTAATAGTGATATTAGAACCAACTTTAATTTTACCATCATTACTATTTTCTATTATAGTTGCATGTTCTAATAAGTATTCTATTTCTTTTATTCTAGCTTCTAATTTACCTTGACGTTCTCTTGCTGAAGAATATTCTGCATTCTCAGATAAATCTCCTAATGCTCTTGCTTCTTTGATAGCTTCAAGTACATTTGGTCTTTCTACCTTCTTTAAATTATCAAGTTCTTCTTCTAAGTTTAAGAATCCTTCACTTGTTAAATAAACTTCTTTTTCTTTTTTCATAAGATCACCTCATTAAAATCAATATGGCTACCATAATACTACAAAATTAATCTTTTGTCAATCTAAAAAGTTGACAGTATATTTAAAAATATATTCTAAGCAAATCGTTTTTATGAACTTTAATATCACAATTAATTCTAACTACTTCTCTTGGATGTCTTGCTGCATCAATTTCATTTTTATCACTATCAGTTAATTTATTGATAGTAAATGTATAATCATCCGTATTAGGCCCAAATATAGTTACCTTATCACCAGGTTTAAAATAATTTCTTTGCTCTATTATAGCCTCTTTATTATCTTCATCATAATCTAATACTATGCCTAAAAAGTCTTGATTAGAATCTTCTTGCCTGTTTTTATAATACTGTTCATCTTTTCCTGCTTCTTTATTAAAGAACTGAGGCGCAACCTCTCTATTAGCAACCCTATATAATATTTTCTTAGCATTATTAATATATTCTTCATTAACATTATTATTTAAGTACATATCAATTAATCTTCTGTAAACTAATATAAGAGTTGACGTATAGTATACAGAGCGCATTCTTCCTTCTAATTTAAAAGAAGTAACCCCAATATCTATCATGTCCTTAACATAATTAAAAAGTGACAAATCCTTTGGTGCAATAGAAAAGTTATCACCATCTGATAAAAGTTTTTTATCCTTAGATAAATTAAAGTTAAATCTACATACCTGACAACATCCACCCCTATTTGCATCACGGTTTGTAAAATAATTAGATAAAACACACCTACCAGATATATTAGTGCACATTGCACCATGTATAAAACACTCTATCTCAACAGAAGTACTATCTATTATATCTTTAATATCATCTTTAGAGCACTCTCTAGCAAGTACTATTCTAGATACGCCTTGCTTTATAAAATACTTTGCTGCATCACGGTTTAAAACAGATGCTTGCGTACTTAAATGAAGTTCAAACTTAAACTTATTTTTATTTGCTATATCTATTATTAATGGATCACTAAATATTATTGCATCAACACCTATATTATCAAGTTCTTGTAAATACTTTTCAATATCTTTTACATCTTCATTATGAAATACTATGTTAACCGTTACGTAAAGTTTTACATTATGCTCATGTGCAAATAAAACACCTTCTTTTATTTCTTTTAACGTAAAATTCTTAGCATTTGCTCTTAAACTATAATTTACACCACCTAAATAAACAGCATCTGCACCATATAAAATAGCCCATTTTAACTTTTCTAAGTTACCTGCAGGTGCTAATAGCTCAACTTTCTTACTTCTCATCTTTCTTCACCTTGTATATTGTTTTTTTGTTTATAAAACCATCATCACAGTTATATTTTTCGTTTAAATAATCATTTTTAGATACATCTTTATTTAAAAACGCATCAAGCACGTCTTTAACATCACCTATTAGGTAACTACTAATTATCTTATAGTCTACATCTAAATCATATTTTAGTAAGTTAAGTACTTTGCTTCCTAATATATACGCACCATGTTCATCTTCTACTATCTTATAGTAATCATTACTTTTGCTTTCATTTATTTCATAAATGTTAGACTTATCATCTAAATTAAAGTACTCTTTATAATTACTAATTAACTTCCTTCTTGAAATAGATAAACAAGGATATAAAAACACTTCCTTAAATAAAATAGACTTTGTATTACTTCTTATCTTTCTTATTTCTTCTTCTGTTATATCATTAGTTAAATAAATACCTCTTGCGTTATTATTATAATAATGATTTATTGTTAAATAACTGTTATTAAGATGTGCCTGATCAAGTATTATATCTGTTTTTAAATCATAAGTTAAGGCTGCTACATCTCCTACTATAATTCCGTCTAAACCTAACTTATCAAGTTCTTTTAAAGTGTTTTTATAGTCATCTAATTCATCATTAAATATAATTCTATTTAGACATGCAAATATCTTCTTACCCTTTAGGCTTTCTTTTATTTTTTTTATTTTACTAACACTAAAAGTTTTTCCAAACAAAAAAGAATATTTATCTGCACCTAAAATATATCCGTTTGCCGGATATTTTAGTTCACAATCATTATTTATTTTTAAAAGTATTTTACTCATGATTATTATTCCTTCTTCTTGAGATAGCTATCCCATCTCCAACCTCAAAAAACCTTGTTTTAAAATCCTTATTATCTTTTAAAAACACAATGTATTTTTCAAGCTTAGTAATTAACTGACGCAAGTTTCTAGACATTTTAGTTTTATCAGAATTAGTTAACCCATGAAAATTTATGTTATCAGTTACGATAAATCCCTTTTGTGTTAGATTAGGAGAAAACTTTTCAAAAAACTTAATATACTGACTTTTAGCAGCATCTATAAATATTAAATCAAACTTATCTTCTAAGTTAAAATCTAATGCATCACATAAAACAAGTGTTATTCTATCATCTAGGCCAAACTTCTTAACGTTTTTAACTGCTTCAATGTATCTTTCATTATCTCTTTCAATAGAAGTTACGGTAACATCTTCACTTGCAAGTACCATGTTAATTGCAGAATACCCTATAGCAGTTCCTATTTCTAATATGTTTTTAACCTTGTTAAGTTTTATAAACTCAGTTAAGAAGTTAATACCATCTTTTTCCATTATAGGTATTCCTTTTAAATCTGCATACTTTTCCATTTTTCTAATTAAAAATTCTTGATCCATAAATAACACATCCAATTCTCTACTAATTATATTAAAAAAATAAGGAAAAAGCAACTTATTTCTAAGCTGCTAATATTATAATACTTTTTTAAGTGCATTTATTATGTCTTTATCAAAATCTTTATACTCTAATTCCTTCATTGTAATCAAAGCTATTTTCTTTAAATCATTATCCTTGTTAGATGGTAAATATGACATGTAATTATCTATGAAATCCTTTTTCATATCTATATCTAACGAAGTTAATTCATCTACTAAAATTTCTTCCCATAATTTATCATTAGACGATAAACTCTTCTTTAACTCTTTCATTTCACCTTTTAGCTTTTTCTTTTCATACTCTGACTTTCTATCTGATCTATTTCCATGCTTTATTAACTCATCTTTCATGTTAATGTTAGAATTATTTTCACTTTTAAAGTTTTCTTCTTCATATTCTTTCATCATTTTACGAGCTTCTAATTTTATCTCCTCAAAAATATCATCATTTAAAGCAGTTTTCTTTATAAGTCTATAAATCTCATCGTATAATAACTTAAATTTATTATAATCATCATTTATATCAACAGTACTTAAATTATTATATAAACTAATAATTAATTTTATTTGGTTAATTAAAGTTTTATTTTTAGATAAATAAATGTTAAGAGATGCCATGTATTTTTTATAAGGCTCTTCAACTAATTTTTCTTCAATATTATTATCATTCATAATTGTTTTAATCTTTTTAAACTTATGAACCTTAGGTACATTATCATATTTTTCTATTAAATCATTTAACTTAATTAAAGACTTCTTACTTTTACATAACACTTGCATCAAAGAACAGAAAGACTCTGCACTAGTATGTTTATTATCCTTTATATCTACGTTCATTTCGTTTAAATATAACTTATAATTTTTAGGATATAAAAGCTTATATACTTTCTCATATTCTTTATAGGAAAGATAAGTATCTAAGAACATTCTAACGTTATCATCATATAAAATATTTGAAACTTTTTCCAAATCCTCGCTATTGCTATACGCAACTTTATCAAATCCTTTTTTATTAATTAAAAATTGCATATCTAATACTTTAGAATAATTTTTTGATAATTCTTCTAGTTTATCATTTAAAATATCTACTGCTATTTTTATATTATTTTTCATATTATTTTGCCTTAATTACATAGTTTTAACTTTATTATCTTTATCAGAATAACAAAATTGTGAAGATAAACTAATTTCCGTTATATTAGGATCACCGCCTATTTTTGATAATGGATACTTAGAAAAACCTTTTGTAACAACAAGAAGTGCCTTATCCTTTTGATTTCTGCCATCTATTATTGTTTCATACTCATCATCTGGTAAGTATAATTGGCCCTTCTTATATCCACCAATTAAGCATGCTCCTCTACAGCTACCAGTTCTAAAAAGAGTAAGTGGGCTTTCAATATATCCTCTATCATGAAGTTTATATCTACTTCTTTGTTCATGTTTAGTTGTTATAAAACCATTATGTAAGTGTCCTGATGCAACTAGCGTAATATTTCTTAAATCATTATTTAAAGCACTTATAGTATCAATACTAGATATAGTAAGTGGATCATGCGTTAAAAGTATGTTTAATTTTCCATCTTCATACTTAAAATCACACTTCTTATAATCTTCAATAAACATCTCACTTGCTTTTTTACCTATATTCATAATGTCATATGCTTTAAATCTAGGAGAAAAACCAGTAAAAGTAATATCATTAATAGTTGCTTGCTCATTATCTAAAGCGTATACGTTTTTTAAATTCCCTAACTCTTTATATAATTTAGAAATACCGTAATTATCATTCCAAATATCATGATTTCCCTTTGATAAAATAGTTGGAGCCTTTTCACCCAACATTTCTAATACATAGTTTAATTTTTTCATATATTCATCATTTAAATATGAATTTGCACCATTTACATGATCTCCAGGTACTATAATAGCATCTATTTTCTCTTTATCTTCTAAATACTTATAAAGAAGATTAATAGATTCATCTCCATACTTATTCATAGTATTTTTACCAATGTGCAAATCTGCTAGCTCTAATATTTCCTTTTCTTCATTTGGTTTTAATCCCTTAGGTGTAAAATACCTATATTTATCTATTACAAGATTCTTTGTCATAAATAACATCTCCTTTAATAATGTTTAATATTATAATAATTTAGTTAAATTTCTATCATATTTATTATTAATTCTTTTTTCTATAGAATTATTATCATCAACATATTTTTTAACACTTTCACTTAAAATTTTTTTAACTTCATTTGGATTTAATTTATTTAAGATTTCTAATTTTTCATAAAACTTTTGAACTTTTAAATACTCTTCAAATGGATACAATCTTTTAAGTGTTTCATTATCAGCTCCAAATATTTCCTTAAAACTTCTTTGACTATAAAATAATTTACCATAATTATCTTTAGTTATTTTTATTCCTTTAATTGTTAAGTATCTATATCTAGCATAACTTAATTCTACACTTTGCATCAATTGTCTTGTATCTTTTAATATTATGTTTTCTAAATTTACACTCTTATAAAAGTTTATTTTTTGTTTTATATTTTCCATACTAAGTCCAAATAAAGATGGTAAAGCTTTAGTCATTTCTATTACCTCTTTTCTTTCATATCCAAGACTTATTATATCTTTTATCCTTTGTTTTATATATTCTATACTTAAACTATATAAATTAGGTTGATTTTTAGTCATTTCAATTACATCTTCTTTTGTATAACCAAGACTTATCATATCTTCTATTCTAATTTTCATACTTTCTATACTAAAAGTATATAAAGAAGAACACTTCTTAGTCATTTTTAATACTTCTTCTTTAGCATAACCAAGACTTATCATATTTTCTATCTTTTGTTTTATTTTTTCTGCTTTAAGGCTATATAAAGTAGGTGTTTTTTTAGTCATTATTATTACTTCTTCTTTAGTGTAACCAAGCGATATCATATCATTTATTTTTTGTTTTATTTTTTCTGCTTTAAGACTATATAAAGAAGGTGATTTCTTAGTCATCTTTATTACTTCTGCCTTACTATATCCAAAACCAACTATAACGTTTATCTTATCTTC
>CAVAWS010000105.1:0-6953 GCA_963592455.1 Paratractidigestivibacter sp.
AAAGGTAAAAATAAGATTTCTAAAGCTGGAAAGTATGGACCTATAATAGGGAGTTTATTAGGAGTAGTACCTCAATGTGGCTTTTCTGTTATGGCGACTAATCTTTATGCTACTAGAATAATTACTTTAGGAACTTTAATTTCCATTTATTTATCTACGTCAGATGAGATGCTTCCAATTTTAATTTCACAAAAAGCTGACGTTAAAATAATACTAAAATTACTATTAGTAAAAATAGTAATAGGTATGATGTTTGGCGGTTTAATTGACTTCATATTAAGAAAAAAGAGAAAGAAAGAAAATCCTAAAATAAAGGATTTTTGTGATGAGCATCATTGTGATTGTTCTCACAGTATTTTAAAATCATCAATTAAACATACTATTAATATCGTGATATTTTTACTTATTATTACATTTATACTAAATGCTGGTTTTTATTATTTAGGTAAAGATGAAATTAGTAAAATATTTTTAAAAGATAGTTTATTTAGTCCTTTTATATCTAGTTTAATTGGCTTAATACCTAATTGTGGTGCAAGTGTCATGTTAACTGAACTATATTTAGAAGGTGTTATATCGTTTGCATCTTGCATATCTGGACTACTTACTTCAAGTGGAGTTGCGCTTCTTGTACTATTTAAAGTAAATGATAATAAAAAGGAAAATGTCAAGATACTTACTTTACTTTATTTAATAGGTATTATATCTGGTATTTTGATTGAATTAATTAGTATGATATTTTAAAATTTCTTATTTTAATAAGAAGTTTTTTTTGTTATAATAAAAATGGAGATGATAGCTATGAACAAACCCTTAGTATTATGTATTTTAGATGGCTGTGGTATTAGAAAAGAAAGTGACGGAAATGCTTTTTTAAACGCTAATAAAAACACGTTTGATATGCTTATGAATAAGTATCCTCATAGTATTTTACAAGCTAGCGGACCTTATGTTGGGCTTCCAGAAGGACAAATGGGAACTAGTGAAGTAGGACATATGAATATAGGTTCAGGAAGAATTGCTCTTCAGCCACTTGAAGCTATAAATAATTCAATTAGAGATAAAAGTTTCTTTGATAATCCTAAAATACTAGAAGTTATTAAACATGTTAAAGAAAATGATTCTATCTTACATATATTTGGATTGTTATCAGATGGTGGAGTTCATTCTCATATAAATCATCTATTAGCACTTCTTGATATGTGTAAATTAAATGATGTTAAAAACGTGTATTTAGATATTTGTACTGATGGTAGAGATACATATGAAAAGAGTGCTATTAAGTATTTAGATATATTAAATAGTAAAATAGAAGAACTTGGTATTGGAAAAATATCAACTATATCAGGAAGATATTATGCAATGGATAGAGATAATAACTATGATAGATTAAAATTAAGTTATGATGCTATTGTTTATGGTAGTGCTAAAGAATATAAAGATTATAAAACATATGTTAATGATAATTATGATAATGGTATTACAGATGAATTCTTTAAGCCTGGTATTATAAATAAGTGTCCTATATCTGATAATGATGGTGTAATTACATTTAACTTTAGAAAAGATAGACTAAGGGAAATGTTTACTTGTTTAAGTAATTTTGATGAGTATAAAAATGCTGCAAAAGAAAAAAATATGATTATAAAGAAAATAAATAATTTAAAGACATTAACTATGTTTCCTGTTACAGAAACTGTTTTATCAAAACATGCTTTTAATGATTTAGACTTAAAAAACATACTTGTTGATTATTTACATAACAATGGTTTAAGTCAATTAAGAATTGCTGAAACAGAAAAATATCCACATGTAACTTTTTTCTTTGATGGTGGAAGAGAAGTAAATTATGATGATATGAAGAAAATTCTTATTCCTTCACCTAAGGTAGCTACTTATGATTTAAAACCTGAAATGAGTGTGTATGAAGTAACAGAAAACTTTCTAAATGAAGTTTCAAATTATGATGTTACTATCATGAACTTAGCAAATGGTGATATGGTAGGACATACAGGTAATTATGATGCGGCTGTAAAAGCAGTTGAACACATGGATAAATGCCTGGAAAAAATCTATAATAAGGTAATGAGTTTAGATGGCACGTTAATCTTAATTGCTGACCATGGTAACTGTGATGTTATGTGGGATAAAGATCATAAACCAGTAACTAGTCATACTACAAATCCTGTATTTTGTATAGTTACAAAAGAAGGCATTAAACTAAATGACGGTAAGTTAGCAGATGTTGCTCCAACTATGATAGAGCTATTAGGTATGAAAATTCCTAAGGAAATGACTGGTAATAGCTTAATAAAAAAATAAGATAATTGTAAATAATTTTACAAAAGTAAAAGAATGAATTGCTATTAAATGATTAATATTATAAAATTATAATGAGGAAGTGGTATATATGAATAACCAAAACGGTCAAAATATGAAACCTGCATCTCAAGAGCAAAAGGTAAAAAAGGGTTTGTTTGGAAAAAAGACGGAAGATAATAAAAACATGATTAACACTCCTAATGCTGGTGTTAATAATAATGTTACAAATAATATGAATAATAACATGAATATGCAAAATAATAATCAGGTAAACGGCAATTTCTCTAATACGAATAATGCTGGTTTTAATAATGTACCACAAAATAATAAACCTTATATTAGTCAAAATAAAAAGCCTTATATTTCTAATAATGGTAATTCTAAAAACAAGGTTAATAATGTTAATGTAAATTCTTTTAATAATATACCTAGTAATATGCCAAATAATAATGTTAATAACAATAATATGAATAATAATGGTATGGTGCAAAATAATGTAAATAAAATTCCAAATAACTTTAGCATGCCAGGAAGTATGCCAAATAATAATGTTAATAACAACAATATAAATAATAATGGTATGGTGCAAAATAATGTAAATAAAATTCCAAATAATTTTGGTGAGCCAGGAAGTATGCCAAATAATAATGTTAATAACAATAATATGAATAATAATGGTATGGTGCAAAATAATGTAAATAAAATTCCAAATAACTTTAGCATGCCAGGAAGTATGCCAAATAATAATGTTAATAACAACAATATAAATAATAATGGTATGGTGCAAAATAATGTAAATAAAATTCCAAATAATTTTGGTGAGCCAGGAAGTATGCCAAATAATAATGTTAATAACAATAATATGAATAATAATGGTATGGTGCAAAATAATGCTAATAAAGTGCCAAATAACTTTAGCATGCCAGGAAGCATGCCAAATACTAATAGTAATAATATTAATACTCCTAGTCAAAGTAAAGTAGATCCAGTATCTTCATTAACTTCACTTGAAAACTCAAATACAATATTTCCAGTACTAGATAAGAAAGATAATACTGCAAATAATATATCTAGTAGTTTAAATAATGATTTATTAAGGAGCTTAGATTCAGTATCTCCAATATCAAATAATAATCAAATGTCAATTAGTAATTCATCATTTTCTGCGCCACCTGTAAATAATATACCTATAAATAATCAAAACGCATTTAATAATACATCAACGTTTTTGAATAATAATCAAAGTGGTTCTAATATTCAATTTGATGCCTCTAGTTTTAATGAAAAACCTATTTCACTTGATAATAGATTAGAAAAAGAGGAAGAAAAAAAACTTGAAGAGGAAATTTTAGGAGATATTTCATCGGATATTGATGATAGTGTAGAAACTTTATCTTATGATTACGTTAAGGCAGGTGTATTTCCTAGAATCTTATCTTTTGTAATTGATTATATAATAATTATTATTTTTGCATTTGTATTTTTTATTTCATTTTCAACAATTCTTACTTTTGTAGATAGTAGTGCACTAGTTGTTTTACAATATATTATTTTTACACTTATTTTATCATTTGGTTTTGTGTTTTATAGAGGTACAAATGAAAAATATGGTACTACTATTGGTAGAAAAACTACAAAAATAATGATAGTTGTAAAAGAAGGTAATCAAGTTAGTTTATTAACTGCAATATTAAGAAGTTTAGTTTCAATGATTTTAAATGGTATTTTAATTGGTGGGATAGTAAATATAGTTATGATGTTTACAGATAAAGAAAAAAGGTCAATTGAAGATATGATATTTAAAACTATGACTGTTAGAACAGATATGTAAGGATGGTGTGATATGGCAAATAATAAAAAAAATGTTGTTGCAAAAAAAGAAATTAAAGAAAAAAAAGAAAGTAAAAATATTACTCAAAAAAAAGAAAAAACTGTAGTTAAAGAGAAAAAGAGTTTTAAAGAAAAGGATAAAAAGACTTTAGCTATAGTTTTAGGAGTTGTTTTAGTATTATTATTTATCTTTGTTCTTTCTATAACAGCGGGTAAAAGTTCAAAGTTAGTTTGTACTAAAAAAACAAAGTATGAAAAGGGAATTAAGCAGGAAATTACTCTTACATATTATTATAAAAAAAATAAAATAAATAAAGTTGACGTTGATAAAAAAATTAAAATAGATAATTCAGTTGAAACTTCCAGCTACAGTTATTCTAGCGTTATAAAAGAGTCTTTAGATTCGAACTATAGTAAAAATAAATCATATAAGTCTAAGATAGTAGATAATGGAGTTGATGTTAGTTTTTCTTATTCAGATAATAAATTTCACATTTTAGATGATTTAGATATTTTAATAGAAGATAAAAGCGTAAGTGTTAACATATTATCAGAGGATAATTATAACTCATACGCCAATATAGATTTATCTAAGAATTATTCAATTAAAAGTGTAATAAGAGACTTAGAAAAAAAGAATTATACATGTAAATAAAGTGCTATAAAAGGCACTTTTTAATATTTTACATATCTTATATATAGTGATATAATACAGTGTAATGAGGTGATTTTATGAAGAAGTTTTTGCTTGGTATACTTTCTATTTTATTAGTATTTTTATCAATGGCATTAGTATTTTCCTATACAATAAATGATATTTGTATTAATACTATATCATCTGCAGTTGTAAAAAAAGAAATGACTAGTAGGTTTATTGATGGTATTAAAAATAATTATAAAGATGTATCTAATAAAACGTTAGAAGAAATTGAAACTACTATTTCAAATAGTGATGAGATAAACAAAATAACAGAAAAGTACTTTAATAATATAATCAACTATGTATCAAATAAAGAAGAATTAAAATTTCCATCTACAGATAAAGAAATAGAAAATATAATAGATGAGATAAATAATAATACGGATAATAGCAAAATAAATATTAGTGATTCTGGTAAGAAAAAAATTATAGAGTACATGAATAATGATAATTTATCAAAAGTTTATAAAACGACAGCAAAAAATTTAAAAGAAAACCTAAGTGATGATCAAGCTGAGGTTGCTAATTTTTATAACTTCTTTAAAAGTAAAAATACTAAGATTATTTTAGTAGTAGCTATCATAATAGATATTTTATTAATGATGATATTACTTAAATCATTTTATAAGTGGATGGTGCTTGCAGGTTCATCTTTATTAGTAAGTGGTGGTATGTTACTTATTGTAGTACCTTTAGTAGCAAATAAAATATCAGGTGTTATAACAAATGAATTAATTGGAACATCTAGTAGTTTAAACTTAAACTCCATAAATGATTATGGCTACATCATGTTATTAGTTGGTTTTGTATTAATGGCGTTATATTTTGTTATAAATGGTTTTAAAAAGAAAGTTAAAAGTTAATTTTCTTTTTTTGTTGACTTTAAAATTTAAATATGTTATTTTTAAATTAGTAAACAAAGGAAGGAGCGTGATTAATATGAAAATAAGATTTACTAACAAATTTATATTATGCAAGATTAGTCACGTGCTTTCTAATTAACTTTTTAGATACTTGTGATTATTTAATCTTGCTTAAAAAATAGCAAGATTTTTTCTTGCCTAAAAATAGGTGGTGATAAACATGAGTAGGTTATACATAATAACAGGACCAGCAGGAGTAGGAAAATCTACCACATCAATTGCACTAGCAAACAAACTTAAAAAGTCTGTTTTGATAGAAGGTGATGATATATATCACATGGTAATAGGTGGATATGCTAGCCCTTGGATGAAGGATAATCATTTGGATTTATTTTGGAAAAACGTTATAAGTATTATTAGTAATTCATTAAGTTTAGGATATGATGTTGTATTTAACTATATAGTACATAAAAAGGACTTAAATATGCTTAAATGTGCATTTAAAAAGTATGATATTGTATTTAAGGTTCTTGTAACAAACAAGGAAGAATTACTTAGAAGAGATGGTTTAAGGGATGTTCATTCTAGAATGAATGAAAGATGTATAGTACTTTTAAATAATTTTAAAAATGAGTATTTAAATGATAAATTTGTAATTGATACAACTGATAAAAGTGTAGATGATGTAATAGATATAATAGGAGGATAGTATGAAAATAGGAAATATAAATAGTCCAGAAGATATACTTAAATTCCTTAATTGTAATATTAAATACGGATGGATAGGAATAGATGGTAGTGTTCATGAAAATAACATGGATAATTTTAGATTGCTTTATAGAACAAGAAATTTAACAGATGTGTTAAAAACAGGATTAGGAACATGTATAGAACAAGTTTTTTTAACTAAATATTTATTAGATAAGATAAATATACCGTCTAAGATGTTTTGTACTAGAATGTATGAGGATGAGTCATTTAATGATTTAAATGCACCAGAAAGAATGCACTGCTTTGTACTATTTTACGCCTATGATAAAGTATTTAGACTTGAACATGCAGACATAGAAAACGCTGGAATATACTCGTATAATAGTGAAGAAGAAGCAATTAAAACCATAGTTTCTCATTATGAAAAGATGACTGCTATTAGTTATTTAAAAAATAATAAAGAAGCACCTATAAATGGTTTTAAAAGAACTACAACTGAGTTTTTTGATGTTCCAAGTAATCTATCT
>CAVAWS010000106.1:0-1729 GCA_963592455.1 Paratractidigestivibacter sp.
ATATCATGTTTATATTTTTCTATATCAAGTTTTCTAAAAAAATCATATAGCTTTTTTTCGTATTTATCCTCTAAATTCGACTCCGGAAGTCTTTTGTTTTCCTCATAAAACTCAAATACTTTATTTAATTTTTCTAATAAATCTAATATTCTTCTTTTTCTTGCCTTTTCTTCTTTTGTTAATACATAATTTTCCATAAACCATTTCGCCCCTTTTGTTTTTACGATGTAATATTATACATATTTTTTTAAAATAATCAAATTTTACACATTTTAGATTTATTTATTTATAAGTATTTATATTTTTGTTATAATTTATAATAGGTGATGAAAATGAAGTTAGTTGAATTAAAATGCAATAATTGCGGAAACACTCTAAAGATAAACGAAAACTTTAGTTCTGATATTATAACATGTGAATATTGTCATACTTCTTTTAAAATAGATAATGAATCTAAAAAAATAAAAATTTTAGATGCAAAAGAATTTGGTTATGAGTTTGAAAAAGAAAGAATGAAAGCTAAAAATGAACTTAGTAAAAATAATAACAACGATAGTATATTAGATGGCATATTATCAGATTTAGGTATAAAAAGTTGGTTTAAGAAACACTTTAAGTTTATAATGACAATTTTATTATATATCTTATACCAATTTAATTTTATATTAAATTTAATGTCAGAAATGGGTGTTAATTTTAGAAAGATTCCTAAAACTCCTAGAATATTTATATTTACAATTACTGATTTTATTTACGTTTTAATTATATTATTTATGTATAGAAAAGAAATAATTAATGGTATCAAAGAACTAAAAAAGAATTTCTTAGAGAATTCTCTTATATCAATGAAATGTTGGCTTATAGGTTGCATAATAATGACTATCTCTTCTATCTTAATATCTGCTATAACTAGACAAAACGTATCTAATAATGAACAACTTGTAAGAAGTAGTATAACATTAGCTCCTTTATATATGTTATTTACCTGCTCTATTGTTGCTCCTATTTTTGAAGAAATGGTATTTAGAAGATCCTTACGTGGCTTTATAAAAAATAAATGGTTATTTATTATATTAAGTGGAACTTTATTTGGGCTTCTTCATGTAATTGGTAGCTACAACTCACCTTTAGACTTCTTATACATTATTCCATATGGTTCAATGGGTTGCTGTTTTGCTTATTTGTATGCAACAACTGGCAATATTAGTCTTCCTATAATTGTTCATATGATACATAATACAATCCTTGTTACTTCACAAATAATTGGAGGTTAATATGCGTGCTAATGAAAATGAAACTGAAAAAGAAGGTAAGAAAAAAAGAAAATTAAAGTTAAAATTTAGAACCAAATTATTTATACTAATAATCTTAATAGTTTTATATTCTTTTACACTTGGAACAAAAATAATAGTAACAAAGGAATATAAAATAAAAACAAACAAACTATCAAGCGATTATCACGGATTTAAGATTTTACAGTTCTCTGATTTACACTATGGTTCTTCTATACACAAGAAAGAAGTAAAAAATCTTGTATCAAAGATAAACGCTACTAAAGCTGATATAGTTATATTCTCTGGTGATTTAATAAATGAAAATTATAAGATTAATAATAATGAAAAAGAATTTTTAAAAAATGAGCTAAAAAAAATAAGTTCAGAATATGGTTGTTTTTATGTTACTGGTGAAGAAGATAATTCTGATGCAAATTCAATACTAAATCTAGCGG
>CAVAWS010000106.1:1739-3373 GCA_963592455.1 Paratractidigestivibacter sp.
TTATAGATTTAGAAAATAGTGAACAACAAATATTTGGTAGTAAAAACGATTCTTTCTTATTAATAAGTTCTACATCAAAAAAATACTTTAAAACTAATACTACACCCCCTAATTTTAAAATATTAGTTATACACAATCCAAATGATTACGAAAAGTATGAAGACTTTAATTTTGATGTTGTATTATCAGGACATACACATAATGGTCAAATAAACATTTATGGACTTAAAAATATTATTATTGATGGAAAATATAAAAATGATTATCAAAAGATTGGAAGCACAAAGCTATATGTTAATAGAGGAATTGGTACAAGTAAAATAAAAGCAAGATTGTTTAATGAACCAACCATAAATTTATATAGAATATACACAAAATAAAGCATCATTACGATGCTTTTTCTTTTATGGTTGGTATAATTATTTGTACTTTAGTTCCCTTACCCACTTTTGAATCATATATCATTTTTCCACCGTGTCTTTCTATTATTTCTTTTGAAAAACAAACTCCAAGACCTGTTCCACTTTTTTTTGTAGTATAAAATGCACTACCTACTTTGCTTAAAGTTTCTTTATCCATACCAATACCATTATCCTCTACTTCTATAACATAGTTTCTTTTCTTCAAGTATGTTTTAAGGGTAATAACACCATTATTTTTAATGGATTCCTTCGCATTTTTAATTACGTTTATAAGAACTTGTTTTAATCTATCATAATCGGCTTCTATAAAAATTTCTTTTTCTAAAATGTCTGATAAAAATATGATTTTATCATTAAATATAAGTTTCATTTCATCACAAACATCGTCAAGGAGCATCTCAATATCAACACAAGACTTTACAATTTCTAACTTTGATATATTAGAAAAATCTTTTAACAATGTAAGTGTTCTATTTATTTCCTCTCTAATTATTCCAACATATCTATTTGATTTAGCGGCATCATTTATATCAAACATATCTAAGTATCCCTTGCATACAGCAAGAGGATTTTTTATTTCATGCGTAATTCTAAATAATGATTGATATAATTTCTTTTCTTTAAAAACTTCTCTTGACTCCATGTATAATTTAATTATCATTTCTAACCTAGAATATGCTTTTGTTGCTAAACTAAGTATAATATACATAAAAATACATACCGCTATTAACAAAAATATATTAAAATCTATATAACCAAATACTATGTTTACAAAATATGTCGTTAAAATTATTAAAACAAATAATTTGATAGGTGAAAAACTATCTATGTGTGTTAATATATAAAAAATTAAATATTGAATGATATAAAAAGTAAAATTAAGTTCAAAAAAGGTATTTAAACAATAAGGTATAAAAATAGATAGTATTAAACCTGAAATTCTTCTTTTTTTCACAAGCGCAATCAAAAATGGAATATTAATTAAAAATGCGGATAAATATATATTTGTTTTAAAACTGTAACATAAATAAACACTTGATACTAAAGCTAAGTCTAAAAATATTTTTCTTTCCTTATCTTCTAATGTTTTAGTATATACTAAATATAAAAAATATAATATTATAGGAAATAATAAATGTATAAAATCCAAAAAAAATAATGCCATGATACTCTCCTTTTCTCTAATAAAAGAATACCATAGCATTATTGTAG
>CAVAWS010000107.1:0-2813 GCA_963592455.1 Paratractidigestivibacter sp.
ACTTTTTAATTGTAATATAATAAGTACTTTCATTATCTAACGTTCTTTTTCTAAGCCTCATTTCATAATTATCATTTGTATTTAAGTAAATTTGATTAATGTTTAATTTAACGCATTCTTTTTCATTTAAAAATTTGCGCATATCACGAGTTACTTCTACTACGTATTTTTTTTCTTTTCTTTCTTCTATGTTTAAATAATTTTTTATTATGTTAATAGTTCTATTTATTTTTTCTTCAAAGTCCGTAGAATTATCTACTATCTTAAAATTATTATGAAAGCTCCAAGCATCAATTACTTTATCATCTCTTATAATGGCTTCTTTAATACCTTCACTTCTTGCTTTATTATTACTTGTTGTGTAAAACTCTTCTTTATTCTTAGCGGCTGTTGTTAAACTAATTACTAAGTTATATTGATCCATAATATCTATTCTTGTCTTATTTTCCTCTTCTAATAATTTCATAAACTCATCTTCCCTAAGAAAAGACTTTATATCAAATACTCCTCTATCACAAATTATTATGCATTTCTTATCAGTTAAATTAGCTGCTCTTACAAAACACTCTTCACTAATTAGTTGTTCTTTTAATAATATTTTTTCAAATTCTACCATGCTAATTTTATCATCACCAAATGGTTTTATACCTCCATTTGTAATTCTAGTTGCAACCTCTTCAATTATAAATACTTTGTATCCCATTAGAGTTAAATACTCTTCTATTTTAGATAATGCTGTTGTTTTACCAGCGCAAGGTCCTCCGGTTAAACATATCTTTGCTGCTAACATATTAATATATCCTTTCTATTTTTTTATCTATAAGATTTAGTTTATGTACCGATGAATGTGTAACGGAAAAACTATCTTTATACATAGTAGGTTTTATATCATTTAAAATATAATATATCATGTTTATAACTCCTCTATGTGTTACTAATAAACAGTTATCCCATGAATCTATTTCTAGTAGTAAATTTTCTATTCTAAAATATAAATCCATTAACGATTCACCATTTGGATAAGTATCATATACGTTTATCTTACCCAAGAAATAATCATCTTTATCTAATGAGCTTTTTAAGACTCCGTTATACAATCCTTTATCTTGCTCTCTTAATTTACTTGTGTAAATAATCTCTTTATTTAGATTTTCATTTATTATCTTTGAAGTTTCAACAGCTCTTTTAACATCACTTGATATTATTTTATTAAACTCTATATTGTTTTCTATAAAACTTCTAGCTTCCTTTGTTTTTTCTATTCCTTCCTTTATTAAAGAAACTTCGCTATACCCTCCTATCCTTGACTCATCATCAAGTCCATGTCTTAATAAATATATCATTTTGCCTCCCTTAGTGTATTTTATACACATAATATTTTATATTAAAAAGTACATTTTATTTTTGTACTTTTTAAAACAATTTTTTAACAGGAATTTCATCCTTAAACTTATACAATTTAGATGGCTTATTACCATTTATACTAACACTTTTATTTAAGTCATCTATAATATCTAAACTAAGTATCTTCTTTCTAAAATTTCTTCTATCAAACTTCTTTTTAAAAATACTTTCAAATACGTTTTGTAACTCTGGCATGGTAAATTCGTCTTTTAAAATAGATTTTAATATGTCACTTTGTACAATTAAAGATTTTAGTTTTTCTAATGCTTCTTCTAATATAATACCATGTTTAAAAGCTAGTTTTGGAATGTTATCTATATCAAACCACTTAGCATCAAGTGTATTTTTATTTATGCTATTTATGTTCGTTTTATTATTTAATATACCTAAGTATGAAACTGCAATCATACGATATTCATTATTTTCATCTTCAAGTTCATCAAAGCATTTAAACTGATAAATATCACAATCAGTTATTCCCGATTTTTCATATATTTCTCTTCTAACTCCATCTTCTAGTCTCTCGTTATTATATAATGCACCTCCTAAAAGTGCCCAGTATCCTTTATAAGGCTCATTACTTCTTTTTATAAGTAATACTTTAGTTACTCCATTATCAACTGTAAAAATAGCTGAAATAACATGAATACCCTGTTTTTCATATAACTTGTTATTTACTCTCATATAACCACCATTATCATTATATGTGTTATAATTACACTTGTCAATACTTATTGTGTATTTTTTACACTTATATAAAAAATTAAAAAACAAACCAACTACTAACTCCTAAAATATTATTGGTTTGTTCTTCTAATTTTTTGTTTCTTTAATTTTGCTATCTTACTTTTCATTATATCAAAGTTATCATATGAATTTCCTGTAAACTCGCCTTCTATTGTTAAAGTATCTGCATAACTCTTCTTTTCATCATGATAAGTTTCTAATAAATCTACATCACTATATGTTATATCATAGTTAAAAATATCATGCGCTATATCAAAGTTTTTTAAATATGTATTTAAGCTATTTCTACGTAAAATAAGATAACTTGTAACTTGTCTTTCTTGTAACATTATATCTCTCCTTTCTTTTATATAAGTAAATTACATCCAAATTAAAATCACTATAAAAAAATAGCGATAAAAAGAATTTAACATAATTTTTTAATTAATGCAAGCTTTTTTAATAATGTTTAATAAAATTTAAATTATACTTTCTATATAAATCTACGTAATCATAAAAATATTCCTTAAACTTTTCATACACATCTTTATCTACATATTTATGATTTAAAGCAATCATCTTTAATTCTTTATCAGTTAAGATATAGTAGTTTTTTAACGTTCTTTTACCTAAAACATCATATATATTGTTATTTATTTTTATAAATATATGTCCTATATGGG
>CAVAWS010000108.1:0-5808 GCA_963592455.1 Paratractidigestivibacter sp.
ACGTATCACTTAAATCTAATAATTATCATCGTATAATATATTAATTTATGGTATAATACCGCTAGGTGATTTGTGTGAAATTTGGAGATATTACTATTTTAAAAAATATTTGTTTTTCTGATGGTAAAGTTGATCATTCTTATAAATATGGAAGACCTTGTATTTATATTGGGGAAAATTTAGATAATATGTATTTTATCCCATTATCGGATTTAAATTTTAATATTAAGGAAAAACATTATATAATAGTACCTACTAAAGAAAATCGCTTGCTAAAAAAGAGTAGAATTAGGGTATTAGAATTAGTTGAAAGGCCAATTGCGTTTTATGAGATATATGGGAATCTTGGATACTTTGAAGTAAAAAAATTAATTAAAGCATTAAGAACTTCTTATAAAGAAGAAGATCCTAATTTCAAACTTGTTAATGAACTAATAGATAATTATATTAATTATAGTGATTCAGAAACTAAGAATAAAACACGTTATTATAAAAAATAACATGTTTTTTTATGTTATAATACCACTAGGTGATTTACATGGATAAAATTAAGGAAAAACTAAGTTTACTTACAACTGATCCTGGATGCTATTTAATGAAAAATAGTGATGGTGATATTATATATGTTGGTAAGGCTAAAAATTTAAAAAGAAGGGTATCATCATATTTTAACAGAGAGCATACTGGTAAAACAAAAGCGTTAGTAAGTAATATAAGAGATTTTGAATACATAGTAACTCAAACTGAGGTTGAATCTCTTTTGCTTGAAATTAATTTAATAAAAAAATATGAACCAAAGTATAACATTCTTTTAAAAGATAATAAATCATATCCATATATAGAAATAACAAGTGAGACTTATCCAAGACTTATTATATCAAGACCTAGAAAAATTAAAGGACATAAGGGCAAGTTATTTGGACCTTATCCTAATGCTATGGCAGCAAGACGTACTGTTCAGATGTTAAATAGAATTTATCCATTTAGAAAATGTCATACCATGGATAAAAAGGTTTGTTTATATTATCATATAGGTCAGTGTCTTGGATATTGTGAAAAGAAGATAGACAAAGAAGAAATAAAAAAGATGACTGATGAAGTAACTAGTTTTTTAAAGGGTAATTATAAAGAGGTAAAAGAAAAGATTGAACGTTTAATGAAAGAATCATCAGCTAGTTTAAATTTTGAAAGAGCACTTGAATATAGAGAAATGCTTGAGTATATAGATAAGGTATTAGAAAAGCAAAAAATTAGTTTAAATGATAATATAAATAGAGATGTTATCAATTATTATGTTAAAAATGAATATATATCCTTTCAGGTATTGCACTTAAGAGACGGAAGAATAAACATGAGAGATAAAGAAATCTTTCCTTTAATAGATGATGTAAATGATACTTTATCTTATTTTGTAACTAGTTTTTATGATAAAAATGAGATTCCAAAGGAAGTACTTGTTAGTGAAGACTTTGATGTTAATTTATTAGAAGAAACAATAAATACTAAGTTTATTGTACCTAAAAAGGGTATTAAGAAAAAGATAGTAGACATGGCATACTCTAATGCAAAAATATCATTAGAAGAAGAATTTGAACTTATTATAAGAGATGATAAAAGAACGTTTGGTGCTAATGAAGAGCTTGGTAAACTTATTAATATACCTAATTTAAAGAGAATAGAAACATTTGATAATGCTCACTTATTTGGTACTTTTACGGTAAGTGGTATGGTTGTTTTTACAAATGGTAAACCAGATAAAAAAGAATATCGTAAATATAAAATAACATCAGGCTCTAAAGATGATTATCATACTATGAAAGAGGTTATTTATAGAAGATATTATAGGGTTTTACATGATAATCTAAAAAGACCTGATTTAATAATAGTAGATGGTGGTATATCACAAATTCATGCTGCAAAAGAAGTGTTAGATAGTTTATATCTAAGTATACCTGTATTAGGTCTTAAGAAGAATGATAAGCATTCAACTACTGCTTTAATAAGTGAAGATAAAGAGTATAACATAGATAAAGCATCAGATGTATTTCACCTTTTAACACGTATTCAAGATGAAGTACATAGATATACAATTGCTTATCATAGGAATATAAGAAGTAAGGCTTCTTTATCAAGTATAATTGACAATGTACCAAATATTGGAGAGGTAAGAAAAAAGACTTTATTAAAAAAATATAAGACAATAACTAAGTTAAAGAGCCTAACAGAAGAAGAACTTAGTAAGGACTTACCAAAAAACGTAGCAAAGGAACTTGTAGAGTTTTTAAAAAATTATGATACTAATAACAAGGAAGAAAATTAAAAGATTTTCTTCTTTTTTAGAAGGATTAATTATTTTTTGTCTAAAAATTTAATTGAAAGGAGGTTAATTTGAAAAAAATTATATTTGTTTTTATATCACTTATCTTATTATGTGGATGCAAGTATAAAGAAGATAAATTATCTGATAATATTAAAACAGTAAAAGATAAAAAGACTATAGAGAAAAAAGTTACACCAAAATTGTTTTATAGCACAGTTAATTATGTTAATCATGATGATGTAGTATCTATAAAAGAAGAGTATTATGATAGCAAAAAAGAAAATAGCCTTTCTAAGGAAAATTATATAGAAGAAGTAAAAAATGAAGAAGAAATGGTAACAGAAAAAACGGATATTGATATAGCAAATGATACTTCTTCTAGAAAAGATGAATCAGTTTTAGAAATAAAAGAAGAACTGGGCAGTGATGAAGAAACGGAAGATAATAAAATGGAAGATAAAGAAAAAAATAAGGAGGAAAAAGAAAATATACCTGAAAAAGAAACAGTAAAAAGTGAGACGGTAGAAGAGGTAAAAGAAGATTATGTTAGCGGTTATTATAGTGTATCAGGAAAAAAACTAAACTCTAATAATGTAAAAGTAATAGACGTGAGTTATTATCAAAAAAACATAGATTGGAATAAGTTTAAAAAAGAAAGTGATTGTTATGGTGTTATATTAAGACTAGGTTTTTATGATACATTAGATTCTAGTTTTTCACGTAATTTAAGCGAATTAAAAAGACTAAATATTCCTTATGGAATATATTTATTTAGTTATTCTACTACAACAAATGGAGCGGGAAAAGAAGCTTCATTCACTAATAAAATGATAAGTAAATTTGATATTAAGCCATCTTTAGGTATTTATTATGATATAGAGTCGTGGAGTACTAAAACGTTGAATTCTAATAATATAAGTAAAAATATGTATGATAAAATTATAAATTTATATATTAATAAAGTAAGCAATTATGTTAATAATAAATATAAGGTAAGAGTATATTCTGGAAGATGGTACGCCATGAATAGATTAGGTACTTTATCTAAAAAGTATGTTGATTGGGTTGCAGAATATAATAAAGAATGTAAATATGATGGAAAATATTCTATGTGGCAATATACTTCTAAGGGAAAAGTACCAGGTATAAATGGTTATGTTGACATAAGTTATTTATATTAAAAAAATTACCGTGATTGGTAATTTTTTTATTTTCTATACATTGGATAGTATGGTTGATATGGATATGGATAGTAGCTTGGTACAAAGGTGTATCCAGGGTTATTATTTTTTCCATATCCATTATTCCAAAACGCTGGTGCAACGGCAGCTCCTGTTACACCTCCAAGTAGAAATGGAAATACAAATCCTCCAAATCTTTCATCGTTGCCTGCTGGATATCCATATGCTGGATAATAAACATAATTATTATTTGGCGAACTGTTTTTAATATTAAATGCTTTATTCACTTATTTCACCTTCCTCATTCTATTATATGTAATAAAATAAATTGGGTTATAACTTATAAAAATTAAGACATTGTGATATAATTAACTTGTGTTAAGTATTATGGTGGTGAAGTAGAAAATGAATAAAATAAAAATAATGGATGATATTTTAGCTAATAAGATAGCAGCAGGAGAGGTTGTTGAAAAATGCGTATCTGTTGTAAAAGAATTAGTAGAAAACAGTGTAGATGCAGGAGCAACAGAAATTAAAATAGAGATAAAAGAAGCTGGAACTAAGTTAATTAAGGTAGTTGATAATGGATGCGGGATGTCACATGATGATGCACTTTTAGCATTTGAAAGACATGCAACAAGTAAGTTAAAAAGTGAGCTTGATTTATTTAGAATATCTTCTTTGGGGTTTAGGGGAGAAGCTTTAGCATCTATTGCATCAGTTGCTAAAGTAACTTTAAAAACCTCTACTGGAGATGTTGGTACCCTTGTTAAAATAGAAGGTGGTAAAAAGGTAAAAGAAGAAGCATCTGATAAAAGACGTGGTACTGAAATAACGGTTGAAAGTCTATTTTATAATACTCCAGCTAGATTAAAATATCTAAACAGTTTATATAGTGAGTTAGCTAATATATGTGAATATGTAAATAAGATGGCGCTTTCTTATACAAATATTAAATTTACTCTTATAAACGAAGATAAAGTAATGTTAAATACTGATGGTTCTGGTAACTTGCTTAAGGTTATAAAAGAAATATATGGTAGTGAAGTTGCTAGAAAAATGAAAAAGATATCTGTTTTTAACGATGATTATGACGTAGATGGATATATATCTTTACCAGAGGTTACAAGGTCATCTAGAAATCACATGATAACGTTAGTAAATAACAGGGTAATTAGAAACACAGAACTTAATAGAAGTATTAATGATGCTTATCATACGTTTAAACCAGATTCAAGATATCCAATTGTCGTTTTAAATATTAATTGTGATCCATCTTTAGTTGATGTTAATGTTCATCCTTCAAAATTAGATATTAAGTTTAGTAATTTTAAAGACTTAAAAGAGTTAATATTTAATGGAATAAATAGTTTACTTAGCAAGAAAATGCTAATACCTAAAATAGAAAAGAAAGAAGAAGTTAAGGAAGAAAGAGTAAAGCCAAAGCTTCAACAACTTAATTTGGAAAGAGAAAACGTAATAGAAGATGATGTTATTGATTACTCTTTATTTGAAGAAGATACGCTAGAAGTAAATGATGATTTAACAAATGACGAAAGAGAAGAAGATGAATATGAAGTAAGAGGAAAAAAGGAAATTATGCCAGAGATGTATCCTGTAGGACTTGCTAAAGGTACTTATATAATTTGTCATAATGAACTTGGCTTATACATAATAGATCAGCACGCTGCAAAAGAAAGAATTAATTATGAAGAATACAAAAAAGCGTTTGGTAATCCTAGGGAGGCTAGTATTAAAATGCTTGTACCTTTAACACTTGAGTTTCCAACTAATGAATTTATAATAATAAAAGAAAACTTAGATGTGTTAAAAGATATGAAATTTGATATAGAAGTATCTGGTACATCATCATTTATTATTAAAGAACATCCAACTTGGATAAAAGAGGGATATGAAAATGAGAGTATTAAAAAAATACTTGAGGTTTTAATTAGTGAGGAAAAAAACTTTACGATAGAAAAGTTTAGAGAAAAATCTGCAATTATGCTTAGCTGTAAAATGGCTATAAAGGCAAATATGAATATATCGTTAAAGGAAATGGAAGCATTAATAGATGACTTAAGAAAATGTGATAACCCATATACTTGTCCTCATGGAAGACCAACTACGATATTTTATAGTAACTATGAACTAGAAAAAATGTTTAAAAGAGCAATGTAAAAAATGGAGCTATATCTCCATTTTTTTGATTACTACTTCATCTACCGTTTTTATTATAATTTCTTTTTCGTCTAATATCATGTATGATTTAGAAGAACCATATCTAGGGAGTCCTAAACTACCTGG
>CAVAWS010000109.1:0-11804 GCA_963592455.1 Paratractidigestivibacter sp.
ATTTTTATCTGCTAAAACAAAGTCGTTTTTACATCTTAAACCAGTTACATCATACACATTATTATTTATCAAAGTTGCACAATGATAATTATTTTTTTCTATAACAAGAATAGCATCTTTAAAGTAGTGCTTTAGTATTAAATGGTAATCATAACAATACTTATTTAAAAACAAATTATAAATATCATCATCAAAATACTTTTCCAAAAAACTATTAATTATTTTTATCTTATCATACAAAAAAACCACCATAGTATTTTATGGTAGCTAAAAAAATGTGTTACAAATTACTTACTTTTTGAAGACTTTTTCCATAGCCTTCATTAAATATGTAACCCTTTTGTTTGTTATTTAACTTACGTAACGTAACATATATTATGTTATCAAAGAAATTTTTATAAAAATATTCTAAATTTTCTTTTTCTCCTTTTATAAAAGCCATGTACCCTGGATCTAACTCATCAATGTTTAATCTATAATTTTCGTTAATTTTTAACAAGTCTTTTTTATTATCATCAATAAATAAATTATATCCACCTGCTACTGATAAAGTGTCTTCAAAATCTTTATACACTCTATAATATGTTAAAAAATCATCTTTTAAATCATACGTTATATTCGTAAAACCATTTTTATCTTTATGTTTTAAATGCATATTACTAAAATCAGTTGCTTCTTTTTTCTCTTTATTTGATATAACAACCTCATTATATTCTGAGGATACAAAATATGAAGATGCTAAATTACCACAATCATACAAGTTAAGATTAGTTTTTATATTATCACTAGAGATAATTGTTTTTCCAATAATCTTTTTATTATTCTTAGAAATATTATATTCTATGGTCATTTCCATCTTACCATTTTCAATTACTCTGTAAGTTCTTCCCTTTAAATTATTTGTAATAAAAGCATAATTTTTACCATCATACATTAAACTTCCTGCTATTTTATCCTTAATACATAAATTTATTTTTCTTTTGTTATTTAAATTTAAAATATTATCATAAAAGCCTTTTTCATATCTTATGTTAAAATACTTAAAAAAATCTTTTAACAAAGAAAGACTTACCTTCACTTCGTTCATTTATATCACCTTTTTTCATAAGAGTTATTATATTAAATAATATGAAGAAAAGCAAGAAAATTAATTCTTGCTAATCAAAATTATCTAAAAAATCATCTATTGTCATAAATTTATCATCTATTTCTTTTAATGATACTTTCTTTGATTCTTTTGTTTCCTCTTTTGAAACAGGTTTTGATACCTCATCTTTTGCTTTAATTTCATCTTTTGAAAGAAGTGCTACCTCATAAACATTATCTATACCTTTTTTAGATATTGTAGATCCTACTGAGTATCTATCCATTATAGGTATTTCAGTTAACTTAATTTCCTTTGTATCATTATCATTTACTAAAACTATGTTGTGTTTAGCATCACTTACATAAACTTTTACTATTTCTTGCGGATTACTCTTTACTTCTCTTAATAATAAAAGTCCTCTTTTTGCACGTGATGTTTTTTCAAACTCTGATAACTTAATACGTTTTGCAAGTCCTTTGTATGTAATTACAGTAACATATTCACTATTACCATCAAATACATCTCCAAAGACAACTTCATCATCTTTTAAATTAATAGCTTTAACACCAGCTGCTTTAAGACCTATAGTTGGTATTTCAGATCTATCATACCAAAGTCCATAACCCTTTTTAGTAGCGATAAATACTTCGTTATATAAATCCATAGTAACATTAACTACTTCATCATTATCCTTTAATTTAATATACATAATAGGTTTAGAATACCTTTGAACAACAAAGTCACTTAAAACAGATTTCTTAGTCATTCCATTAGAAGTAAATGTTATTACTTCTCTGTCATCAAACTTACTTATAGCAAATGCTTTTATAATTTTCTCATCTTGTGCTATTGGAACTATGTTACTTATATGTTTACCTAAATCTTTCCACTTAAGTTCTGGAAGAGTATGAACCGGAACATATAAATAATTTCCTTTATTAGTAAATAAAAGTAATGTATCTAGCGTATTTTGTTCAAATAAGCCAATTAAATAATCCTTATCTTTTAGCGCTGGTAAATCACCATCTGATGCAGAGTATGATTTTTTAGATACCCTTTTTACATACCCTTCATTTGTAACTAAAACTATTACATCTTCCTTAGGTATCATATCAGTCATATCTATTTTTATTTCTGTTATTTCATCTTTTATAACAGTTTTTCTATCATATCCAAAGTCTTTTTTTACTTTTCTAAGTTCTTCTTTCATAACTTTCTTTAATTCATTTTCATCAGATAAAATAAGTTTATATCCTTTTATAGCAGCTTCTAACTCTTTCATCTCATTTTCAACATCTGTTACATCAGTATTTGTTAAACGATATAGTTGTAACATAACAATAGCTGTTGCTTGCTTTTCTGTAAATGAAAACTCTTTTATTAAGTTTGCTATAGCATCAGCCTTGTTTTTAGATGCTCTAATTACTCTTATAACATCATCTAATATACTAATTGCCTTAAGAAGTCCTTCTAATATATGATATCTATCATTTGCATGATCTAAATCAAACTTAGTTCTTCTTATAATAACTTCTTTTTTATGTTCTATAAAATAATCTAATATTTTTAAAACACCTAATTGTCTTGGTCTTCTTCCTGCTATTGCAATCATGTTAAAACTATATGATATTTGCATATCAGTATTTTTTAAAAGATAGTTAACTATTAAATCAGTATTAGCGTCTTTTTTTAGTTCTATTACTATTCTAAGTTCACCACGACTAGTTTCATCTCTAACTTCTAAAATACCTTCTATTTTTTTATCTATTCTAATATCATTCATCTTTTTAACTAAGGCTGCTTTATTAACTTCATAAGGTATTTCTGTAATAACAATATTAGTTTTTCCCTTTTCTTTTACTACTTCATACTTACTTTTAACTACTATTTTACCCCTACCAGTTTCATAAGCTTCTTTAATTTGCTTTGCACCTTCTATTATACCACCTGTTGGGAAGTCAGGACCTGGCATAATTTCCATAATAGACTCTAACCTACAGTTTGGAGAATCTATTCTTTTTATACATGCATCTATTACTTCTGATAAGTTATGTGGTGGAATATTTGTAGCATAACCTGCTGATATACCCGTTGAACCATTTACTAAAAGGTTTGGAAATCCTGCTGGAAGTACAACTGGTTCCATTAAAGTATCATCATAGTTTGGAGCCATCTCAACAGTATCTTTATTTATATCATTTAAAAGTACATTACTTATTTTTGATAAACGAACTTCTGTATAACGATATGCTGCTGCTCCATCACCATCCATAGAACCATTATTACCATGCATATCTATATAAGGCGTCATCATTTTCCATTCTTGACTCATTCTAACCATTGCTTCATATATAGATGAATCTCCATGTGGATGGTAATTACCCATTATTTCTCCAACTGCCTTAGCACTTTTACGATACTTTTTATCATAGGTATTACCTGACTTATACATGCCATATAATATTCTTCTTTGAACTGGTTTTAATCCATCACGAACATCAGGTAAGGCACGGTCTAAAATAATTGTTTTACAATATCTTCCAAAACGTTCGCCCATTATTTCTTCTAACGAATATTCTTCAATTCTTTTTAATAATTCACTCATATTTTGACCTCCTTACCTTAACATTTCATAATTATCTTCCAAAGTAAAATCTACGTTTTCTTCAATCCATTCTTTTCTAGGTTCTACTTTATCACCCATAAGAATTGATACTCTTTTTTCAGCTAAAGCAACATCAGTTATCTTAACTTGTATTAAGCTTCTCTTTTCAGGATCCATTGTTGTTTCCCAAAGTTGATTAGCATCCATCTCACCTAGACCTTTGTATCTTTGTAAATCTTCTATCTTGCGATTTTTAGTAAATTCTTTTAATTCTTCATCAGAGTATGCATAAACTTCTTCTTTTTTACTAAATGATATTTTATAAAGTGGTGGGTTTGCAATATACACCTTTCCAGCTTCAATAAGAGGTTTCATATATCTATAAAAGAACGTAACTAAAAGTACTTGTATGTGACAACCATCATCATCAGCATCCGTCATGATTATTATTTTATCATAATTACAATCTTCTATGTGGAAATCAGAACCAACTCCTGCACCTATTGTATATATTAAAGTATTTATTTCAGCGTTCTTATAAGCTTCTTCCATTGTGCATCTTTCAGTATTTAAAACCTTACCACGAAGTGGTAGTATTGCTTGATAGCTTCTTTCTCTACCAGTTTTTGCACTACCTCCTGCTGAATCACCCTCTACTATAAATAATTCATTTTTCTTATTATTCTTCTTAGTAGCTGGAGCAAGCTTATCAGATAAATTTTTCTCTTTAGAGTTTTTACTTTTACCTTTTCTAGCTTCTTCCCTTGCTTTTCTAGCAGCTTCCCTTGCAGCTTTACCCTTTAATGCTTTATTAATTATATCAGTAGCAACTGCCTTGTTTTCTTCTAAGAAATACTGCATCTTTTCATATACAATTTGCTCTACAACACTTTTAGCAAGTGGTGTTCCAAGTTTACCCTTAGTTTGTCCCTCAAACTGAAGTAAATCTTCTGGAATCTTAAGAGATAAGACTACTGTTATACCTTCTCTTACATCTGAACCCTCAAAATTTTTATCTTTAGCCTTTAAGTATCCATTTGCCTTAGCATAGTCATTAAACACCTTAGTTAATGCACTTTTTAAACCAACTTCATGTGAACCACCATCACTTGTTTTAACATTATTAACAAATGATACAACGTTTTCACTATATGAATCAGTATATTGTAATGCACACTCTACCTCAATTTTATTTTTAACGCCATCAAATCCAACAACGTTATGAAGTGTTTTCTTACCTTCATTTAAGTATGATACAAACTCTTCTAGACCTTTTTCATAATGAAAGTGAGCTTCTTTTTCATCTTCTTCATCTATTACATCTATCATAAGACCTTTTATTAAAAAGGCTGATTCTTGCATTCTTTCACATATTGTGGTAAATGAAAAAGTTGTTGAACTAAATATACTATCATCTGGCATAAACCTAACTGTTGTACCAGTTTTATTTGTAGTTCCAATCTTTTTTAACGGTGAATCTAAGTGTCCTCCATTTTTAAATGATATTTCATACTTTCCACCATCACGGCATATATCTACCTTCATCCACTTAGATAAAGCGTTAACAACAGATGCACCAACACCATGAAGCCCTCCTGAAACCTTATAACCACCTTCTTGAAATTTTCCTCCAGCATGAAGTACAGTGTAAATAACTTCTGGAGTAGAAGCTCCCGATGAATGCTTACCTACAGGAACACCACGACCTTCATCTGCCACTGATACAGAACCATCATTATGTATAATTACTTTTAAATGATTACCATATCCATTTATTGCTTCATCAATACCATTATCAACGATTTCCCATACTAAATGGTGAAGTCCTCTCTTATCAGTAGAACCTATATACATACCAGGTCTTTTTCTTACTGCTTCAAGACCTTCTAATATCTTAATTGATGATTCATCATATTTTGCCATAAAAAAATCATCTCCTTATTTTCTTTAATCTATAAAGCATTATAACATAAGAATCAAAAAAAGTGCAAAATTCTTTACACTTTTTTACGTAACTATATATTTACTTAACTATTTTTATACTTCATCATCATTTCTTAATTGATATTTTTTATCAAATGCCATAATTGGAATTGTAATTAATGGAAATAATAAAACTAATATTCTAGTCATGTTAAACCTTCTACCTAAATTTAAAAATGTTAATATCGTTATTGATAATACTAGTGCTAATGTTACGTAACTTATAACATTAATTAAAAACTCGCTACTACTACCTAGAGCCATATAAATTATGTTATATAGAACGTTAATTAAAAAACTAGTTACTATGGATATAACGAAGACTTTAGCTACCTTATTTTCATTTCCAAAAGCTAACACAAAAAATAAGTATATATTATAAACTGGTATAAATAGACCCCACCAGTGAAGATTAGCTTTAATACATAATTTCTGAAGACTAATAAACTGAAAATAAGAAGTTGCAATTGAAAATAGAGCTAAGACCGAACTTCTAACAAAAGAGCTACCAATTAATAATTGCAATAATAACATAAACATAACTAGCAAGGCAAAAACAACACTATTTACAACTATAAATGTAACTTTATTAGCACCTATTTTTTCATCAGTTTTATTATCATCCAATGTCAAAGTCTCATTATTTTCTATTCCTAGCAAATTATAATTATTAGAATTTTCTGGATTCAAGGCACCACACTTTAAACAACACCTTTGACTTATATCCATTTTTTCGCCACATCTTTTACATATTACTGCCATTTATAATCACCAGTTTTATATTATCAAAAAACGTATAAGTTTTTAATATACAATTTCTTATTTTTACATTTATTTACAAAAAAAGAAGACAATTATTGTACTTTATTCATTGCCTTCATCATTTGATTTACTTGTTTTTGACTTGGAGTTCTACCCATCTGTTGCATCATTATCTTAATCATTTTTTCATTTATTGGTGGGTTTTTCTTTAAGTACTTTTTCATAAATAATCTTGCTCCAAAGAATCCTAAAACTAAGCCTACTACAAGCCCTACTAAACACCAAATTATATTTGCTAACATTTTAATCTTCCTTTCACAATATAATTTTACTAAAATAATTTATTTTACACAAGTCCTATACGCCACTTTATTAAGCCAAAAATAATCTTTATTTTTAAAATCACACACAAATACATCATCTAAATATGCTAAATTCTTAAAAAAGCACGTTATGTTCTTATTGGTTTTTATTTTTATATAAGTATTATAAACCATTAACTTAGTCTTTTCCACACCATCATCATAAATATGTTTGTTTAAAACCTTATCATAACAAGGATTATTAAAATAACTTTTATATAACACACCATTTACATTAGATTTATTAAATGTAGATGCCATTTGCGAAAATAATCTATAAGAAATAATAAAATCACTTTTAGTTGATTTAGATATCTGTTCAAACATTTTATATAAGTAAAAAGTTTTATTCTTATATAAGCCAGCAAATGAATCATTAATTTTAAACATATAATATACTCTCATAATAAAACACCTCTCTTAAAGAATAATATATTAGTATTAAGAAAAGTGTCGAATAATAATTTTATGCATAATAAAAAACTACTATTTAAGTAGCTTTTCTATTTTCCTTGTGATTGTATCATCATCTAACTTCATTTTCTTAAGAACATCTTCACTCTTACCAGAATATCCAAATTCACTAACACCCATTATGTACTTATCATTATATACGTATTTATGCCATCCAAACTTAGATGCACGCTCTATTACAAATGTTTTATAGCCAATTGGTAATATTTCTTCTTGATATGACTTTGGTTGTTCTTCAAATAAATCCATACAAGGCATTGAAACAACTCTTATTTCCATCTTCTTTTTAGCTAGTTTTTCTGCTATATCTATTGCAAGCGATACCTCTGATCCAGTTGCTATTATAATTCCAAATAATTTCTTCTTTTCTTTTCTAACTATATAGGCACCTTTTTTTACACTTAACTTATCTGTTGTTTCTAATTTTTTGCACGCGTTTCTTGCTAAGATGATAGAAGATGGTTTATCGTTATTTAATATTGCTTGCCATGAACCTATTATTTCGTTTGCATCACATGGCCTATAAACATAATGATTAGGTATACTTCTTAACATTGCAAGTTGTTCTACTGCTTGATGAGTAGGTCCGTCTTCTCCTACCATAATAGAATCATGTGTAAATACAAATACCGAAGGTATATTCATCATACTAGCCATTCTAATAGCAGGTTTCATATAATCTGAAAATGCTAGAAAAGTAGATGCAAAAGGTCTTAAACCAGATAAGGCAAACCCATTTATAAAAGCTCCCATAGCATGTTCTCTAACACCAAAATTAAAGTTTTTACCACCATAATTTTCACTGGAAAAATCATCAAATTCCTTTAGGTAAGTTTTTGTACTTGAAGATACGTCTGCTGATCCACCTAAAAACGCTGGATATGTATTTGCTATTACATTCATTACCTTACCATTTATTTTTCTAAGTTCTCCATCTTCAAAGAAGTAATCACTAAATAATTTTGTAACATCATACTTTTTATCAATGTAAAGAGATTCTAAAAATCTTCTTGTTTCTAAGGAACATGATTTATTAAATAACTCATACTTAGTATTCCATACTTTTTTATCATGTAAGTTTCTAACTCTTATATGATTAGACATTTCTTTTCTTAAATCTCTTATGTTTGAAAATAAATCAGTATCAAGTCCTAGTTTATCTTTTAACTGTCTTATGTCTTCTTTTGTTAATGGTCCTCCATGAACTTTACTAGTACCTTCTAACAAAGAATCTTTTCCAATTGTTGTCTTTATTTCAATAATAGTAGGTTTACCAATATTTAACTTTGCACGCGTTATTGCATCATCTATTAATACAGAATTATTACCATCTATAACAAAGTCTGTATTCCATCCCATAGTTTCAAATCTTTTTAATACATCCTCACTACAAGATGCATCTAATTTATCATCTAAAGTAACATCATTTGAATCATATAAAACAATTAAGTTATCAAGTTTTAGGTGGCCTGCTAATGATGCAGCTTCATATGATATACCCTCCATTAAATCTCCATCACTACATAATGTATAAATATGATAATTTAAAAGACCATTAAATTTTTCTTTTAAATATTTTTCAGCTGCTGCCATACCTACTGCTGTTGCAAAGCCTTGACCTAATGGTCCAGTAGTACATTCTACGCCAGGTGTTTTACCATACTCAGGGTGACCAGGTGTTATAGAGCCTATTTGTCTAAAGTTTTTTAAATCTTTAATTGATAAATTATATCCAGACATATATAAAACAGCATATAAAAGTGCTGAGGCATGTCCACATGATAAAATAAACCTATCTCTATTTATCCACTTTTCATCTGTAACATCAATCTTCATATGGTTATTATATAGTGTGTACAAAATAGTTGCTGCACCAAGTGATATACCAGGATGTCCACTTTTTGCCTTTGAAATTTCTGCAATGGATAATGCTTTTATTGCGTTTATTGTTTTAGTATCATTCATAACTTATGCCACCTCTACTCTTAAACTTATTATAATTCAAAAAAAAGTATTTATCAACCATATCAATAGTTAATAACTACTTTTTTATCTGTCTCATTATATACTCTTTCATTACTATCCTTAGGTGATGATAATCCTACTGTCCAAAATATTCCAAAAATCGTAATGAATAAATATAATAAAATAACCTTTCCATAGCCTTCTTTTTTTCTCATAGTATCACTCCTTTTGTGTCTTAATATTAACACGAACAAACGTATGTGTCAATCGCTTTTTTAAATTTAGTGAACAAATGTTTGACAATGTAAAGTAATTATGTTATTATTAAAATGTGATAAAAAGGAGAAATATTATATGGAAAAATTAACTAATAGACAAAAGGATGTATTAGATTATATAAAAAGTTATATTGCAATGCACGGATATCCTCCTGCTGTTAGAGAAATAGGAAAAGCGCTTGGACTTAACTCACCTGCTACCATACAATCTCACATTACAGCACTTGAATCTAAGGGATATATAAAGAAAACTAATTCTAAGTATAGATCACTTGAAATAGTTGGTAATAATGAGTATTTAAATGAAGATGTTTCACAAGTTCCGTTACTTGGTAAAATTACTGCTGGAACACCTATTGAAGCTATTGAAACTCCAAATGAGTATTTTTCTCTTCCTAGTTATTTAATACCAAAGAAAGAAGAAGTATTTACATTAAGAGTTAGTGGTGAAAGTATGATTAACGCTGGTATTTTTGATGGTGATATAGTAATAGTCCAAAGACAAAAAGTAGCTAGAAATGGTGATATTGTTGTTGCAATGACAATGGACAATGAAGTTACACTAAAAACATTTTATAAAGAGGCTACTCATATAAGATTACAGCCTGAAAATGATACAATGGCACCAATAATACTTCCTAATTGTACTATATTAGGAAAAGCAATTGGATTATATAGAAAGTTTTAGAATGTAAATAAAAAAGGAGAAACAATAATAACTTCTTTTTTTGTTTCTCCAAATCTATTTAAAAACGCTTTTGCATGCTATAGCGTTCTACAATAATATATGGTTTACAATTTGATTTGTGAACCATTTTTTAATACAAATAAATTTGTATTATAAGTAATAAAGGTAATTTAACGTTTTACTTTTATTATTTATATCATTTGCTTGTTAGGGAATTATCAATTCCAGTATTATTATGTACAAATAAAAATAATTTATAATATATTTTTTGTTTAATTATGATGTTTATTTTTTCTTGAATTATATATTTGTTTACACAAAGGTTTTACTCTTGTTCCATTTCCTTTTATTACTACATCTTCTAAGTTTTTATAAATATTAGGAATTTTTATATTAAATCTTTCACACTCTTCTTTTGTAATTTCTTTAAAAGCTGGGCAAGGAAGAACACTTCCATCAAATTTTATATCTAATTTTTCTAAACCCGCATTACATTTATGTGCATCATCTTCTTTTAGTGGAATACCGATTCTTATATTACCACTAAAAATATTTTTGCTATTTTCTAAAATATTAAAGAATTCATTTTTTTCACTATCAGTTAATAATAATTCCTTAGCATTTATTCTGCCTCTACCCTGTGGTAAAAAATTTAGTAGACTTATGTTTTTTACACCAGCTATTTCTAATAATTCTAATATATCAGTTATTTCTTTATAATTAGGTTTCATTGGAACAAAATGGACATCAATACCTATTTCTTCAAACTTAGCATCAATTAAAGACTTTAATAGTGATGTTCTTGCCTGTTCATTTCTTCCCATGATAGAGCAATCAGTTTCATCTTGATAAGCTTGCATATCAAAAACAATTTTATCAAGTCCTATGTTTTTAAGTTCATGTAACGTTTTTCTATCTATAGATTGATAATTTTTTTCTTCAATAAGTCCCATATAATATTTTTTCACTTTTTCCTTTAAATATTCATTTTCTTTTTCATAAGCATCTATTTTTCTTAATCTGTCATTCATTTCACTTAGTATCTGATTTTTTAAATTACTATCTAACTTTCTTCCTGAAACAACACCACTTGTAAATATAACTGTTCTTATACCAAATGATTTTGCATACCTAACCATTTTAATTATATCAGGATGTAAAAATGGTTCTCCTCCTGATAAAGATAATTCATAAATACCACCATTTTCCATAAAATAATCAATTGTTCTTTTAAAGTCTTCAAACTTTATTATACTATTTTTATTACAATTAGAATTAGAAGAACAAAATTTACAGTTATTTAAACACTTTTCTATTACTTCAAAACATAAGTCTTTAACCATACTACTTCTCCTTTTATTGGTATATTATAACACTTTCTACTATAAAATTATACAATAACTATTTTTATCTACTACACTAGTTCATATTCTCTAGCAATCACTCTATCATCAGAACAATATTTTATAACATATTCATTGTCTTGTTTGCAAATTATTATACCTACTGTTTCATTTTCTTCAATTGTTTTTATATTTTTGTCAATGTAATTCATGTAAGTCATAATTTGTCCAGTATGTTCTTTCTTTAGTTCAGTTAC
>CAVAWS010000110.1:0-10779 GCA_963592455.1 Paratractidigestivibacter sp.
GTATAAGTTTTAGAATCATTAAGCTTAATTATATTACTAAACTTAATAGAATTATTATTTAATAAGTATACTTTTTGAATTAAGTTATTTTGAAGTGTTAACAAGTTTAGATAATCTAAACTACTTAAATCAACAGATTTAAGTTTATTGTTATGTAGTAGCAAGAACTCTAAATCATTTTCAGTAGAAAATTTTATACTACTAATATTATTATTTTCAGCATACAAAGAATTTAAGTTTGGCATCATACTTAAATCTAATGAGCCTGATATATTATTATTAAATAATACAACATCGCTTAATCCTTTTAACTTATTAATACCAGTTACATCAGAAATATTAAGACTATTTGCAAATAATCTATCTAAACTGCTTAATTCTTCATCAGATAATACATATCTATATTTTAAATCTTCTTTACTATCAAGATCATAATAACTAATTAAAACAGCATCATATAAATTCTTATCTTTAAAACCAGCTTTTAAGTATGCATTATCATCATTTTCTTTTTTATTTAACAAAGTATATGTATCTACTTTTTCATTAGTTTCAGTATTATAAATATCTAAATTACCATCATCATTTATTTTTGTATTGTAGTTCCAAGCTCCAGTATAAATATATCTTTTAGCATTATATAAAGGGTCACCTTTTAAATCAATTGTTCTGTTTTTTTCATCTATAATATAAGTATCTTTTTTATTATAATCTAATGATAATTTATAATTAACATAATTAGTTATTTTAAAAGTATCTACTATTTTTCCGCTATTAACAAGTTTTATTATTAAATTATCATCTTTTCTTTCAAAACTATATATTTGATAAGGTTTAACATCAAAATAAGCACTGCTGTTTATATTACTTATTAACTCACCATTTAAGTCAATTTCCTTATTCTTTAAATCAACATTAAACTTAATAGTTTTAAGTTTATATATGACTGTATAAGTATCAACTATATTTTGATTACCATCTAATACATATACTTTATTTTCATCATCCTTTAAAGTATAGGATGATGGTACTATGCTAAGGTTATATTTATAGAAATAATTGGACTCTTTTACATCTATTTCTTTACTTTTTTCATCAATATTATAACTATAACTTGATAAATTATAAAGTCTATAATTAACTATTTTATACGTATCTATAACGTTTTTATTTTCATCTAATATGTTTAATTTATCATCTACAACCGATTTTGTATAACTAGTTTTACCTTGACTTAAAATTATGTTAGAATCTGCATTACTTAACAAATCATTATTTAAATCTATTGTTTTATATTCATCATTTATAGTATATTTACTACTTTCAAGTTTATATAATATGTAATTTTGAATTGAAAATTCATAAGATGATATTTTTATTTTATCACCTGTTAAAGTTAAAGTAGTTACTAATGGTTCTTGTTTAATATTACCTATTACATTTGATAAAAAGTCTCCATTAGCATCAATTATTAAATTCTCGTTATCTATATTATACTTATCACTTTTTAACTCTAAAAACGATATATATTTATGACACTTAACATAATAATTATCACTTACTTTATACTTAAACCAAAGGCTTACCTGACCACTCTTCTTCTTTTGCACTTTATTATCAACTATCTCTGCTACATCAGTACTTTGAATATCAGAAGAATTACTTAAACTAACTGTTGTGTCATTTGGATATGCTGTTATTATTTCATCTGTTTTAAATGTATATTCTTTATCCTTACCCGCAATAATTACAGATTCTTGTTTGTCAGCTCCAGTAACTGAAGTTAATTTCGTATTATTACTTAAATCTAATGTTTTGAGTTTTAAACCGGATAAACTCAAACTAGTTAAATTTATATTATTACTTAAATCAAGTTCCGTTAAATCATTTGAACCCAAATCAAGTGATGACAAATTTACGTTTTTACTTAAATCTATATTTGTTAATTTATTATTACCTAAATATAAAACTATCAAATCAACATTATTATTTAGATCTACACTCGATAATATATTCTGCATAAGGTTTAAATTAATCAATTTTTTATTATTTGATAAATCAATGTCTTTAATTTTATTACCAGCCATATATAAACTATTTAATTCTATGTTTTTGCTTAAATCTATACTTGATATATTATTGTAATTTAACGCTAATTCATTCAAATTTACATTTTTACTTAAATCTATGTTTAATATATTATTTCTATCTAGTACCAATTTCTTTAAACCTGTATTACTACTTAGGTCTATGCTTGCTATTTTATTGTTAGTAAGATTTAAATCATTCAAGTTTATATTTTCTGATAAATTTATATTTGTTATTTTATTAGCAGTTAAATCTAGCTTAGTTAAATTCACATTTTTGCTTAAATCTATATTACTTATATCATTTTTACTTAAATTTAAATCTGTTAAATTAACATTTTTGCTTAAATCTATGTTACTAATGTTCTTACTTCCTAAATATAATCTCGTTAATCCTGTTAAATTACTTATACCACTTATATCTTCAACATTAACGTTACTATATAAACTAAGTTCCGTCACTTTTTCTAAATCTTCTTTCGTTATAGTATCACAATATTTACTATCATTATACTCATAAACGCCATACTGCCCACTAACCTGTGCTCCAGAAAGTACTGCACTAAAAAACTTAGTATCTTTAAATCCATCAGGATTTGTTTCCTCGTTATACATTAGTTCTTCTGGAATAGATGTACATAAATTTATATTTACGTTTCCCTTTAATTTGTTTGTATTTGGTATTATATTTAGTTCATAAGCTCCTATAAAAAGTAATGCTACAGAAACAATTACACATACCAAACTTACTATTAAACTCTCTTTTTTTAGTTTTGTATCAGCTAATTTTGGCCTTCCTACCTTGTTTTTCACTTCTTTTTTCTTAAACATATTACCACCACTTATCCTCTTACTATCTTATACCATTATAATATCATTATATTTTTAAATTATCAAGAAAAAAGAAGCATATTATTACACTTCTTGAACCACTGTTATAATCATAGGTCTACATTCTGTTTCTTCATATAAATATGAACTTAAACGCTCTCTTATACCAGTTTTTATTTTATTATACTCAACATAATTTTTAGATATGTTTTCTTCTATAACTTCTAGTGATATACGTTTCATCTCTTCTATTA
Source organism: Paratractidigestivibacter sp. (assembly GCA_963592455.1). Lineage (GTDB taxonomy): Bacteria > Bacillota_I > Bacilli_A > RF39 > UBA660 > Aphodocola. Next base: position 3,173 of record CAVAWS010000110.1, read on the forward strand.
ATTCAGTACTTTCTTTAACGTATATAAATCCTCTTGTTAATACTTCTGGTTTTGCTAATATCTTCTTAGTTTTTTTATCTAACGTAGCACAAATAATAACTATACCATTATCAGATAAAACTTCTCTATCTTTTAATACTAAACCAGATGCATCTTGATATGAATTACCATCTATTAATATGTCATCAGTTTTTATATGATCAAACGATTCATCTAACTTACCATTAGTAATTGATATAACATCACCATTTTGTTTTAATAAGATATTTTCTTTTGGCATACCAATATGACTTGCAGCATTAGCATTTTTAATCATATGCCTATATTCACCTATAACTGGAACATAATACTTAGGATTAATTAAATCAAGCATAAGCATAATATCTTCACTAGATGCATGATGAAGTAAATTATCTTTTTTAGACATAGTTATTACATTAACACCACACTTAGATATATCATCTACCACTTTAATTGCTAATTTTTCATTATAATCATTTATAGGTTCCATTAATAAAACAGTATCAGTTGATTTAATTTTAACGTACTTATCATATCCATTTATTATTCTATTTAAATGCATAAACGGTTTTTCTCTTTCATTAGAAATTAATATTACTGCATCTTTATCATCTATGTTATTCAAATCTCCAATTCTTGACTTATCGAAATTAACTAGTTTACTATCTAACATATCATTTATTATATTCTGAAGTTTATGACCCATAACAACTATTCTTCTAGTTGTTTTAGAAACTTCGTTAAATAGTTCTTCTATTCTTGATACATGTGCAGTAAATACAGTGGCTATTATTCTATTATCTGTTTTAGAAAGTGTATTTCTAATTAGTTTTGAAATACGATTCTTAGGAGATGTATAGCCTATTTTATCAGCATACATTGATTCTCCAAGCATACATAAAACACCTTGTTTACCTATATATGCAAGTTTCCCAATATCTGCTTTATAAGGACCTAACATAGTTGCATCAAAAACATAATTTCCTGTGTAAAAGATTGTTCCATCATGAGTATTTAGTGCATACCCAACATTATCAGGTACAGAGTGTGTAAGTCTTACTGGAAATACACTGTTCTTACCAAAACTTATTTTCTTATATGGATCAATTGCTATTACATTCTTAAATTTGATACCTGACTCTTCTAATTCTTTTTTTAATACTTTTGCACTAAAACCTGTTAAATATACCTTTAATGATGGTATTTCCTTTACTATATCACATACTGCTCCCATGTTTTTCTCATGACAATGTGTTATAAAAAGCCCTTTTACATGCTTTATATTTTCTTTTATATAATCAAAATTAGGTATTACATAATCAACTCCTAATAAATTATCACTAGCAAATTTTAATCCGGCATCAAAAACAAAAATATCAGCATCAACCTTAACAACATACATATTCTTTCCTTCTTCGTTAAGGCCACCTAATGCAAATATCTTAATCTTACTCATTTATATTTTCCTCCCTTCTTTAAATTAAGCTAGATAATTATAGCATATTTTAAAAAAAAAATCTAGAGTTCTAAAACGTTCTAGAACTATCAAAAAAATTAAATTATATTAATATTTTGTTTTGCTTTTATGGCTAAATCCATAACTTTATAAGGATGTTCAATTGATTCAAAAACTATAAATGGCATGTCTTCTAAATTAGGATGCATTAAATCTTTTAAAGCTCCCATGTTTTCTTTATCATCATAATTATCTTTTAAGTAAATTCCCATGTACACATCTCGAAAATTATCTTTAACATTATCACAATGAATATCTTTATAACGCGCTAAATATCCAAAAACTAATTTATTCTTTTTTGATTCATATTTCATTACTCTAATATTTGTTAAACAATAAAAATCATCTGACACAGCTTTCTTCTTTTTTATTAAATTATAATATAATCCGTAAAGTCCAAAACATGCAAGTAATCCTGCAACCAAAAATATAATTACAAAACTAAAAGTAATTCCATTTTCACCATCACCATTTCCAGTAATGACACTCCAAATTAAAATTATTTGCATTATTATTGGAAAACAAGTAAAAAATATTAATCCTTTTAAATTTTTATCACCCTTTCCTGGAACTGGTCTTCCTTGATATAATATTTCTTCATTTTCTAATAAATTACTATTAAAGTCATACATTTTCTTAACCTCCTATTGTATTATTTATATCATAACATTTTTTAATTAACAATATACTTAATATAAAAATAAGTCATAAAAAGTTTTTACTTTTTATAATTTTTTTCTAGTTCCTTTAAACTTTTATTAGGTACAGGTAGTTTTTCTGGCATTATACCACCTAAGTCTTCAATGGTCTTTCTAATTTTTCTTCCAACATTATAATGTGTTTTATTAGCATCATTTTCATTATCAACAACATCATTTAAAAGTTTTTGCTTAGTCTGAGTAATACGAAAAAGATTAGCAGCTAATTCTTCGCTTCCCATATTATCTAAAATATCTTCTCTATATCTTAGTTTTTTTCTTTTAGCAATATCATCTGCAGTCTCACCATTATATAAACCTTTATATCCTGCATTATGAAATTTATCAAAATTCTTAACACCACAATTTTTAGCAGTATGATTTAAAGAATAATTTCCTTTTTTAGTTAAACTTCTTTGATAAATTCTTTTTTCTTCTTCGGTTAAATAAGTATATTCTTTCTCACTTAACTCCTGTTTTCTTGTTTGAATTGCAAAATATGTTTGAGCTAATGCTATTACCTTCTTTCTTGGATCTCCATTTTGTGCAATTAAGTAACATGCATATCTTGATAGCTTATAATCTTTTATAATTCTTTTACCACCATTTACATTTATTGACAATTTGCCAACGTTGACAAATTGTTCATTTATATTAATATCAATATTATTACAAGCAATTTTTGCTTTGTCTATTACGTTCTCAAACCTACGCCACTGAGCATATTCTAATGCCTTTTGTAATTCTCTAGCATACCAATACTCTTTTCCAAACTCATTAACATGTTTAATATCCTCAAACATTTTCTCTGTATATTCTTTTAACTCATTCATGTTATTTCTCCTTTTTTAGCTTTATATAATAAAATATTAAACATAAGTTAAATGTCGTTTTATGGTTCTAAAAGAATATTATATTAAATAAAAAAAGCTAATGATAATTATCATTAACTTATTTTTGCTATAAAGTTTTTCTTTTTTCCTCTTTTAATAACTAAAATACTACCTTCTATTGCAATATCTTTTGTTATTAACATTTCTTCATCATATTCTTTATCTCCGTTTATAGTTATAGATCCTGCTTTTAAGAATTCTCTTGCTTCTCTCTTGCTAGAACATACATTATTTTCTATTAACATATCAATTAATTTTATATTTTCTTCTATGTTAAATGAAGGTACATCTTTAAATCCCATTTCTATTTCCTCTTTAGTTAAGTTCTTTACATCACCACCAAATAGAGCCTCACTTATTTTAACTGCTTTCTCATATTCTTCTTTTCCATGTAAATCTGTTATTACTTCTTTTGCAAGAGCTTTATGAGCTTCTCTTAAATGTGGATTTTCTAAGTGTTTCTTTTCTATTTCTTCTATTTCTTCTTTACTTAAGAATGTTAGTTTCTTTAAATACTCAATAATCATAGAATCTTCTAAGTTTATTAAGTATTGATATAACTCATAAGATGATGTTTTATTTTTATCTAACCATAAAGCATTACCTTCTGTTTTACCAAATTTAACACCATTAGAATCAGTTACAAGTGGCATTGTCATTCCATATAACTCAGTATTATTTCTTTTTCTTGCAAGTTCAATACCTGTTGTAATATTACCCCATTGATCAGAACCTGCAACTTGTAATGTTACTCCTTTTGCTTCATTTAAATGAACAAAATCTAATCCTTGAATAATTGTGTATGCAAATTCACAGAACGTAATACCAGATTCTAGTCTTCTATTAATTATATCTTTAGATAACATATAATTAACATTGATATATTTACCATAGTCTCTTAAAAAACTTATAGTATCTATGCCTTTTATCCAATCATAATTATTTACAACCTCAAAGCCAAATATTTTTTTAGCTTGATTTGTTAATCCTTCTACGTTTTTTAAAACTTCATCTCTTGTTATCATTTGTCTTTCTTTAGATGGTTTTGGATCTCCAATAAGGCCAGTTCCTCCACCAATTAAAAGGATTGGCTTATGTCCGTATTTTGCTAAACGTTTTGCTATTAAAAATGATGAATAATGACCTATGTGCATAGAATCTGCAGTTGGGTCTGTTCCTATGTAAAAAGTTAACTTTTCATTGTTTAATTTATCTTCAAGATCAGGGCTTGATATATCTTTTATTAAACCTCTCCATTTTAAATCTTCAAATAATGTCATAATAATTCTCCCTCCAAAATAAATATAAAAAAGTTCATCCTAATTAAAGGATGAACTTAAATAAGTCCACGGTACCACCTTTATTCTAGATATAATCTAGCACTTAGTTTAAGTTAACGCCTATATTACGTTTTAGCTCCAGAGTCGTAAATTCCTTCATCACTAACAATAATATTTTATTCGATTATTAATGATTTGTCAAACGTTTTATTAACTTACTATTTGGATGTTTGTTAAAGTTCCACTTCCTTCATATTTTTTAATCATAAAATCTTTAGCAGCCTGATCTTTTACATATATCAAAGTATTATTAGGCATCCAGTTAAACATGAAGCCTGTTTCTTCATAATTTGAAACATTCGTAAAATCCATATTTCTGATGTCAAGCTTTTGAAGTGAAGCAAGATTTGAAAAAATACCACTTATACTCGTTACAGATGATATATCAAAATTACTTAAATTAAGTTCTTTTAAACTTGTACAATACATAAACAAAGCATACATATCAGTTACTTTTGATGTGTCAAAATTTGATACATTAAGAGTCTTTAAAGCTTTACAATTATGAAACATTCTATGCATGTAAGTTAAATTAGGTGTTTTAAAGTTAGATAAATCTAGAGACTCTAATAATACACAGTTATAAAACATACCACCCATTGTAGTTACATTTGTAGTATCAAAACCACTTAAGTCAAGAGATGTAATATTGCTACACTCCTCAAACATACTTTGCATATCTTTTGCGCTTGGAGTTTTAAAGCTTGATATATTAATAATTGTAGCAGCCTTGCATCCGGAAAACATAGAAGCAAAATTAGTTACCTTCGATGTATCAAAACCATTTAAATCAATAGTTTTTAACTTTGTACACCCAGAAAACATCGTTCTCATATCAGTTACTTTACTTATCTTCCATCCAGATAAATCTAAATTTTCCAATGATGAACAACCTTCAAATAAAGCAAGAGCTGTTTCTGCATTTGAAACATCCCAGCCGGACACATCAATGTTATTTATTGAATTACACATTTGGAACATAGCAGCAAAATCTGTTACCTTTGACGTATTAAAGTTTGAAACATCAGCATATTTTAACTTATAACATGAATTAAACATGCTATGAAGGCCTGCTGCGTTAGAAGTATCAAAACCTGATACATCAATATTTTCTAGGGCTTCACAATGCAAGAACATTTCATCAAAATAAATAACATTTGAAGTATTCCATTTAGATACATCTATTTCAGTCAATAAGATACATCTATTAAATAAATCATACATATTAATTACTTTTGATGTATTAAATTTGGACACATCAAGTTTTTCTAAAGCTAGACAATATTGAAACATTGCTGCCATATTAGTTACATTTGAAGTATTAAATTTTGATACGTCTAAGGATGCTAATTTTTGACATTTATTAAACATATATCTCATATCAGTTACCTTTGATGTATCAAAAGATGATATATTTAAACTTTCTAGTACTAAACAATTTTGAAACATTACTGCCATATTAGTCACATTTGTTGTATTAAAATGTGATAAATCAAGACTTTGTAAACTATTGCATCCATTAAATAAATAACTCATATCAGTAACACTTGAGGTATCAAATGAAGATATATCAAGATCAACTAATTTATAACAATTTTGAAAAACAGCTACTAAACTTTCTACTTTAGACGTGTTAAAGTTTGATAAATCAAGTTTTGTTAATTTATTACAATTAGAAAACATAAGTCTCATACTTGTTACTTTAGATGTATCAAATTTTGATACATCTAAGCTTAATAATGAAGAATCTCTATCAAACATACTTGCCATACTAGTTACATTTGAAGTATTAAAATACTCATTAAAATCAATTTTAGTTAAATTATTAAAATACCTAAATAAAAATGATGAATCTTCTGGTGCATTAACTATTCCTATTCCTCCTATATATAGTTCATAAAGGCCATTATCATCAGTATCAGTATATGATGCTATTACTGTTCCATCATTATTTAATGATGCATCCCACGATCCTAAGGCATTATCTACTACATCAAGAGTTGGTCTAAATTCTATACTTTCTATCTTTTCTTTAGCAATAGACCCATTATAAAATGTACTTGTTTGATCAGTTTTATCAGCCTTTGCTAAAATACTTTCTGGCTTTATAAAATTAAATTTTAAAATATCATCTATATTAGTATTGCTAGGAATTGTAGATATATTATCCTTATATTTTATTTTTACAATAAATTCTTTTTCTTCTCCTGGATTTATTAATTCTTTCAATCCTATTTCTTCTAAAATGTATTCTGAATTCTCATTTGACTTTGCTTCTTCATCAATACTATCTATCCACATTGCAACTGTTCCACTATTTTGTACTTTAATTTTATATGAAATAGTAGAATTTACTTGTGACAATGATGCTCCCATAGTAATAGTATTTTTACTATATTTACTAGTATAATTTTCTAAAGCTAAGTTAGTTGTTTCATAAAGTGATATATCTGTTATTCTTATATCAGCTTTTACTCTAAATGATGCTTCCCCACTTATTTTTAAATCACTATTAAGTGCAGTATAACCAACTGATAGGCATAATGTGAAACAAGCAAATAATAAATACAACATTAAACCGGTTCTATTTTTAACATCTTTTTTATAATTTATTTTTTTTAATTTCATACTAAACAGTCCTCATATACTTATCTTATATTTATATAATATCATAATGATATAATTTTTTAAAGATAGAATACTTTATATAAAGCAAAAAAGAAACTTTTTATTTCTTTTTTATATCTTTTTCTAAATCTACTAACTTCAATATGTAACGATATGTTTCATTTGATGTTTTAACTATAAACACACTTTTTTGACCTTTATGTATTTCTGAGAAAATTATTGGTTTTTCCAAATTATCTCTTACATCTAACAATTCTGAAAAACTATTTACATCTATTATTTCTTTTTTATTATTTAAATCAATTATCTTTTTAGAATTAACAATTACTCTGTCATATTCTCTTAATATTTTAGCTAACGAAGTATCATATATACTCTTTTTAATAGAAGTTTTATGCTTAAATATTATCAACTTAATAATAAATATAATTGATATTATAAAAGATGTTAAAGATATTATAAATATAATCTTATTAGAAATGCTAAAATTCTTATAAACTTTAACATTATT
>CAVAWS010000111.1:0-6082 GCA_963592455.1 Paratractidigestivibacter sp.
TTTGTCTACTACTATTTTAAATTTTAAACTTAAGAAATTTTTTAAAAGATAAATTATTTCTTTTATAATTCCAATTAAAATTATTATCATAAGTATTAAAATTAATTTTTTTACGTTTAATTTTTTGTTTAACAGATTAATGGATAAGGAAAGAGTGTATGAATAAAAAATGCAAATTAATGACCAAATAAATGTTAAAAATGAAATTTTAATAATCATTTTTTTATACTTTAAAACATTTTTAATTGGTAAAGACTCTCTTGGATTAAATGTTATAGCAACAGTAGTATATCTTTTTTTAAATTCATCTAATAAGACTTCATAGCATCCAAGAGAAGGATCTAGCACTATTAATTTATCTTTTATTTTCTTTTCAATAACAACAAAGTGTTGCATATTATTATCATTAATTACATGCACTATAACAGGTGATTTTATATTATCTAAGTCAAAATTCTTATACCCCTTAGCTTCTATGTCATAATCATTTGACACCTTTATGATATCAAAAGCACTAACACCCTCTTTTGATAGTTTAAATTTGTCTTTTAATTCTTTGTAGCTAACTTTAATATCATAATAATTTAAAATCATGTTTAAGCACGCAATACCACATTCATTTAATGACATTTGTTTAACAAACCAACTTTTTTTCATCTTTAACCCTCCTCACTAATATTTTTATCTATTAAACTTAATATCCTTCGTTTTTTTGAATTTTTTTTAAAATATGTTATTATATATTTAAAGGAAGTTTATATGAAAAAAGAAGATATAAAAAAATGTGAAATATTATACAATCCAGTTTCTACTGGTTTTAAGGAAAAAGATTTAAATTTAATAGCTAAAAAAATAAAGGAAAAAGGAATAATACCTAGTTTTGAAAAAAGTATGTACGAAGGTCATTTAATAGATTTAGTAAAGGAAAAAGATGATTATAACACACTTATCTTAACCCTTGGTGGTGATGGAACAGTAAGTGAAGCATATAAAGCATATAATAAAATAAATCAAAAAGGATTATATGCACATGTACCAACCGGTACAACAAATGATATGGCAAAAAACTTTTCAGTTAAACATAAAGATGCAGATAAAATAACAGAAGATATTTTAAATGGAGAAATTTTGTTATTTGACTCATATAAAATGAATGATGAAGTTATTTCTTATACATCAGTCTTTGGTTACTTAGCTCATGTACCTTATGTTACTAAAAAAGAAATGAAAAAGTGCTTAGGACATAAAGGATATATATTAAGCGCATTTCCCTATATAATTAAAAAACCAGAAAAATACTTAGTTGAATATGAAACAGATAACATAAAAGGTACAACTAATTGTATATTAGGTGCAGTTACTAACTCTAAAGGATTTGGTGGCATTGATTTATATAATGATGTTAAATTAAATGATGAAAAAATAGAACTATTATTAATAAAAGAATTAAACGCTAGTTTAATAATGAATTTAACAAAAGATTATTTAAAAAATGACATAGATCTTAAAAAATATAAAGATTATTTGATAATGGATTCATCTAAAAACATAAGATTAACTTTTAAAGAAAGATATCCAGAGTTTAACTTTGATAATGATGGTGAAAAATCTAATCAAACACTTACATATGGTTTTGATACAGCAAACTATAGTCCTGCTAAACAAATAAAAGTATTAAAAAGAAAAGAATAAGGTTTATTATTTGTACCTTATTTTTTTTATAAAAAAAAGACTTAAGTTATTTAAGTCTTTTATATTTCAAGTGGCGTCCTGCAAAGGATTCGAACCTTTGACCCACGGCTTAGAAGGCCGTTGCTCTATCCAGCTGAGCTAGCAGGACATCATCTTATTTAAACAGCGAACAAATGATATTAAAAATCAAAAGTTATAATAAAAAAGAAAAGGACTGCTTAAATAAGAACATATTAAATATACCACATAAATGATAATTATTCAATATTTTTTAACACACTTTTTGTAATTTCTTCGTTATTAACGTTAAAAATAACTTCATTTACGTTATAATTTTCTTTAACTGACAAAGAAATTGTATAAACTACCTCTTCCAAAATTTTTTTACTTATTAAATCATCAAAAATATATTTATTAAAACTAAGTATAAAATTATTATTTTCAATTTTGTAGCTGGTTAATTTAGTATTATAATTTAACATACTAATTAAATTTGTACCATAAGTGTTTGAAGATGATAATTCATCAATAATTACCTCTATTTTTTCCCTTTTATCATTCTTTATCTTAGTTACTGGAATGTAATAATAAGAATCATTATTTTTACCAATATAATAAATTGTTGTTTTAGAAACATCTTTATAAGACGTTGAACTATTATCCTTATTTACCCCATCTTGCCTTGTAAATGGCTGACTTAAATTGATAGAAGATTTTGAAAGTTTATTTAACTTTTTACCATCTATATTAATAAAAAGCTTATTTACATTATCTATACTTGTTAAATTATAAGTCAGTAACTCAACTGCTTTTTGTTCAAACTCTTTTGATATATCATAAAAATCCTTTGATAAATCTATCGTAATTGAATCACCTTGAATAACAAGCGAATTAATACTAACATTACTAGGTAGTATTCCCTTAAATCCATTTGGAATCAAACTTTCATACTTTCCGTCTATTATTAATAACTCTACTAAATTTTTAGCATACTCCTCTTTATTATTCATACTTAAATTTATACCAACTCTTGATATATAATTATTTTTATCTAACAAATAAACAATACTTTCTTTTTCTTTCATTACCTTTTTATAATTTGATACCTTTTCTAATGAATATTCTTTGCTAACAGGAAAAAGAAATAATAAACCAAGTATTATTAACATACCAGTTGTTCTAAAAATTTTATTATAAGCGACTTTCCTAAGCATAAATACTCCTTTCATTTAATAATATGAATAAAATCGCATTATATGCGATTTTATAAGGAAATTTCATTTAATTTTAATAATTCTATAACAGCACAAGTTCTTGCCTTAACACCTAATTTTTGCATGACATTAGATATGTGATTTCTAACAGTCTTCTCACTTATATTAAGTATAGTAGCAATATCTTTTGTAGTTTTATTATTAACCAGGTAGTCAAATATTTCTTTTTCTCTTTTAGTTAGTACTCGTTTTTTCATCATTTCACCACTTTCTTATAATAAGAGGTATTTTAACATTTTCCTATATTATAATATGTGAAATAACATTTTGTGAAACTACTTTTTAAATTTTACAGACACATATACCTTATCAGTATACTCTTCTTGAATTAATCTCATAACTTCATTAGCTAGAGAATAATCATGTTCATCTTTTTTTACAACAACGTTTATATTATCATTTTCTATTTTAATAAAACTATCTAACTTCATTTTCTTTTTTATTTTCTTTTTTAATGATTCCTCTTTAGCCTTTATTTCATCTATTTGTTTTAATCCCTCATAAGCGTTATTTTTCTCTTCAGTCGTAGAACTATTATTAGTTAAAACCTCATTATACTCAGCGGCTAAAGCACTTCTTTCCTCATCCTTTTCTACTTGAAGTGCAGTTATATAATCAGATGATTTACTGTTTACCTTTGTATTAGCTTTTATAGTTGTAGTTTTTTTTGACGTAGTATTTGCACTAGCTAAAATCTCATTAGGCATAGTTATATAATAAACACTTAGCATTAATATTAAACTAAATAATGTTAAAAACCACACTTTTTGTTTATTCATCATAATATCCTCCAGTCTTTCTAATTAATATTATGATAAAGACATAAAATAATTACAAAAAAAGAGCGATTAAGCTCTATTTATCATTTTCTAAAACAGCATTTGCAAATGGCATAATACTATCTATCTTAGATTTTAATTCTTTTTCTTTTTCTTTCAACTCAGTTTCTTTATCATCTAAAGACTTTTCAAACTCATCTAACTCTACTTTCTTCTTATCAGCACTATCAATTAAATCATTAACGAATGCTTCATCTTCAGATACAGCTTCCTCTTCTTCTTTACACTTTGTTTCTCTTGAATCTATCTCTTTTAATCTATTAGATAACCTTCTGATCATTTCTTCTACTATTTGTTTCTCATCAAAAGTAACATCATCTTTAACATCATTAACTATTGAAATAGGTTTAACACTATCATATAATTTAGCTTCTTTTTTCTCTTCTTTTACTTCAGGAACATCTGCTACAACCGGAGATTTAGCTATCTTTAATATTTCTTCTACATCATAAGATTTCTTAGTAGGTATACTATCTTCCTTCTTTTCCTTAGCTTCTTCTTTTTTCTTAATGCTTGGTAATACTGGAGGTACAAACTCTGCCAACTTAGGAAGAGTGTCTTCATTTATAACAATAAGTGGTTTTTGAACGTTTTGAATAGTTTCTTCCAACTTCTTAATTTCATCAATAGTTGGAGCTTTAACCTCTTTTTCTATATTATTATCTGAAACTTGATTAATTGGTGCAATATTAGGAATAAATGGTTTATACTCTTCTTTTTCCTTTACTTCTTCTTTTCTATCATCATAATCAATTGCTTGATTAAGTGATGATGATACACCATCTACAAAGTTATTTAAGTATAAATTACTAATCTTATTTAAACTTATTTTAATAATTCCATATAACTCATTTTTATATGAATTAATAAGTTCTTCTTTTTTTGAATTATCTATATTACTACCAACAACTGTATTTATAAATTCAGTTATGCTAGATTCTACATCGCTATTTGTTCCATCTTCTTTTATGTATGGTACTCTTTTAATTTTAACTATTTCTAAGTACTTTTCATTTAACAATGTATTTAAACTATCAATAAAGTCCCTTTTTTCATCTAAAGATTTAATATCACTATTTTCAATTTTATCATTAATCTTTTCGACAAATTGTTCATTAACAGTTTCAACGCTTCTTAAGTCTCTTATAACATAAGATTCTATGCTCTTAATTATAGGACTAACAAGAGTATTTTTAGCAACTTCTACTGCATTAGTAAAATCTATAACATAATTTGATACAGTAACTATATTACCTACAAAAGTAGTAGACTTTTCCTCTATAGAAGTATTTAGTTTTTTTAATTCTTTTCTATAATCATTATTATTTTCGCTAATTTTATCTAATACACTACTTAATATTTTACTCATTATTATCCCCTCCGTTATTGCTAGAAGAATTAATATTACTTAATCCTTTTATTAATGGTTTTATATTTAAGAATATAACCTCAGTTTCAGAAAGTTTAGAATTTAACTCAACCTCTTTTTGACTTAATTCATACTTTCTTTGGGATAACTCATTTTCTCTATTTATATTAGCCTCTATGTTTTTATTTGTTTTTTCTAAAGCTGTATCAACTTCTTCTTTTCTCTTGTTTATTTTTTCTTCTCTTCTTGCTAATTTTTCTTCCTTTGTATTAAGACTTAATATAACCTTATTAAATAATGTCATATCATCATAAATATCAAATTTATTTTTTTCCTTTTCGTGAGTTTCTACACTTTCACTTGCTAAAACATCTATACTATTTTCCATGTTATCTACTCCCTCTTCATCCTCTTTAGTCTCTTCTTCGTTAACTACTTTTTGTATTTCTTCTTTTAATATTTTTAAATACTCATAATCCGAGTCATTTATTAACTTCTTTAATTTTTCTTCCAACTCTTTTCTTGAGTTAACAATTAACTTTTCTGAGTTTTCAACCAAGACGTTATTTTCTATTACCTTTGGTTTTATATTCATATCAAAGTATATTTTAACGTTAGCATATATATCATCTAATTTCAAATCCTCTGTCATGTTTAATTGATTAGAATTTTTATTACTTTTTAATTCTTTAATATAATTTTTATCAATATCATCTAAAGTTATTTTTTTATTAACATAATCTTCAATAAACAAGTCATTAGTAACTTGAAGTGCTAAAGAATCAATGAATAATTTTCTCTTAACCTTTTTTGTTATTAAATTACTTATTTTTAAATCTATATCATTTCTTATCTTCTCTTCAGAATATTCACTAATATTACCAATTATACTAATTAAATCTTCTGCA
>CAVAWS010000112.1:0-1058 GCA_963592455.1 Paratractidigestivibacter sp.
GGTTACTAGTGAGTTTAAGAACTTAGAGTTAACTAGAAAATCAGTTTTTACAAAAGAACCAGATAATTTAAGTCGTTATGCTAAAGAAGAAGATATAAATGAAGATCTTGGTGTAGATGACTTAATTAATGCATTTAATATTCTTATGCAAAAAAAAGAGCTAGATAAACCGCTTGCAACTAAAATAACAAAAAAAGAATTATCTGTATCTGAAAAAGTAAAAAAGATAAAAGATATATTAAAAGTTAGAAAAAAAATGAATTTTGAAGAAGTATTTGAGGTTCAAAGTAAAGAAGAAGTAATTATAAGTTTTTTATCTATCCTGGAAATGGTAAAGAAAAAAGAGATTTTATTAACTCAGGAAGGTAATTTTAAATCCATAATTATTTCTTTAAGAGAAGGTGATTAATATGAAACAAGGAGTATTAGAAGGACTTTTATTTGTAACGGGTGAAGATGGATTGTCATTAGATGAAATATCAAAATTACTTGAAACAACAAATGAAGAGGCTTTAAGTCTTTTAGAAGAATATAAAAAATCATTAGAAGATGAAAAAAGGGGACTTAAGTTAGTATTTTTAGGCAACAAGTATAAACTTACTACTAAGGAAGAACATAAATCATATTATGAATTATTAGTTGATAAGGTAGTTAGTCAAACACTTTCTCAGTCAGCATTAGAAACACTTGCTATAATAGCATATAATAAGTCAATAACAGTTGGACAAATAGATGAAATAAGAGGAGTTTCATCAAGAGATATGGTTAGAAAATTATTGTTTAAAGGGTTAATAGATGTAGATGGTAAAAGCGATTTACCTGGTAAACCAATGCTTTATAAAACAACAGATAAGTTTTTAGATTATTTTAATTTATCATCGCTAGATGATTTGCCTAAGATAAACATGGAAGAAAAAGAAGAAATGAGTGAAGATGAAAAAGATTTATTTATTTCTAAATATAAAGAAGAAAAATAAACTTAAAAAGAAAGGAAAGTGATAATATGGCAATAGTAGTAATAATAATTTTGTTAGTAATAGTTTTATCGTCAATAAGAC
>CAVAWS010000112.1:1068-2227 GCA_963592455.1 Paratractidigestivibacter sp.
AAATTAATGAGTATGAAAGAGGTATTAAGTTTACACTAGGCAAATTTAGTAAAATAATGAGTCCAGGTTGGAGAATCGTGTTACCTATTTTTCAAAGTTATAAGAAAGTTGATATAAGAACAAAGGCTGTTGATGTACCTGAACAAGATGCAATAACAAAAGATAATGTATCTGTTAGAATAAATGCTGTAATATATTATAAAGTATTTGATGCATCAAAAGCAGTTTTAGAAGTAGAAAATTTCTATTTTGCAGTAGGTCAATTAGCACAAACTACTATGCGTAATGCAGTAGGTTCTGTATCCTTAGATGAACTTTTAAGTGAAAGAGATAAAATATCCGAAGAAATATGTAATATAATTGATAAAGCAACAGATCCTTGGGGAATAAAAGTTGAAAACGTTGAGTTAAAGGATGTATCTCTTCCAGAAGAAATGAAAAGGGTAATTGCTCGTGTTGCGGAAGCTGAAAGAGAAAAAGAAGCTGTAATAACTAAGGCTAAGGGTGAAGTAGAAGCATCTCTTAATTTATCAAAAGCAGCTGATTTAATGAGTAAAACACCAGGTGCAATGCACTTAAGAACTCTATCAACCATAAGTGATATATCATCAGATCAATCAAATACAATTATTTTTGCATTACCAGTTGAAGTATTAAAAAGTTTTGAAGGTAGAGCATTAACTGATGAAAAACTAGAAGAAATAGTAACAAAAGTAACAAAAAAGAAATAGCTTAACTATTTCTTTTTGCTATTATTTATTTTTTCTCTTTCTTTTAAATCTTTTTTTATTTCATCAATTGACATATCTTTATACCTTAAATAAGATTTATAAAACACATTAGGTGTTAAATAGTTTTTAGGACTTAGTATTTTTTCTTTTTCTACTAAAAATAAATTATCGTCTAAAAGGTTTTTCATTGATGAAAATAAAAGATAAGCTTTTTCTTGACAGTATTTCCATTCTTCTTTTTTACCTATTAATTCAGCTTCACTATATGTTAAGTCCAAAATATTTTGGCTTTTAAGAGAGTTAATATATTCTTCTTGTTTTAATATTTTAATTAGATTTATATCAGCAGCCAAAAGAGAAGCAAATCTTTTTCTATATTTAGCATCAAGTTTATTCATGTCTTTATTTGTAAATGCATAAAACATCTT
>CAVAWS010000113.1:0-8749 GCA_963592455.1 Paratractidigestivibacter sp.
ATATAATATAAGTAGTAATAGAACCATCATTATTTTCTTATTCAAAAACACCAGATACTTTACTTGGTAAAAGCATTTTATCATCATATTTAAGAATAACATTTTCATCAGATATTACTGAAACATTATTTTTTTCATAATCAAGTAAAACTATATTTGAAGGTTCTCACCATGGTGCCCATGATAACTCTTTTCTGTTTTCATATTTTTCTTTTCACTTCATTGCTTGGTCTTCCTACACTATTTTTAAATACTCCCATTTTTTACTCTACTTTAAATTAATATTGTAGATAACCATATATTTTCACTTATTCTACATGTTTATAATATTATAATTCTCATCAACATTTTTATTTACCTTGCTGAAAAAATGTTATTTACAACGATTTGATACTTAGAAAATCTTTTTTCAACTCTTCCATTTACTTTATAAATACCAGGAACCTTTATACCAAAAAATCTTTCATAGGTTTTAGGAAATACCACTAGATCTATATTTCCATATAAATCACTTGCGTTTATAAACATCATCTTATCATTTTTCTTAGTAGATATTTCTCTTTTAGATTCAAAATATAAAACCATGTCTATTGTTTTATCAAAATAGTTAGATAATTTATTAGTAGTAATACTTTTTTCATTAATATACATATTAGTAGGATGATTACTTAAGTAAAGACCATACATTTCTTTTTCAGTACTTGCTAAAAAGATACTATCATACTCATCATACTTTTTAAGCTCCGGCTCTAAAACTAAACTATCATCTAAGTTTTCACATAACTCTGCATAGTTAAAAGCCTCTTTTAAGTTTTCTACCATCGTCTTTCTTGTAATACCAAACTCATCTAAACAACCAGATAAAATCAATGTATTTATTATACTATCACCTAGTTTATATAACCTTTTTATAACGTCTAAGTAAGATTTAAAAGGTCCGTTCTTATCTCTTTCATTTTCTATTTGCTTGCAAATTAATGTACCTATACCCTTTAAAGCTGCAAGTGAGTATTCTATTTTATTACCATTCATACTAAACTTATAAGATGAACTATTGATACTAGGCTTAATAACCTTTATATTTAACATTTTACACTCATCAATTAACGCTCTTATTTTAGATACTACACCTATGGAATTATTAAGTTCTTCCATCATAAATAAACTTGTATAATGTACTTTTAAATATGCCATTTTATATGCCATAATAGCATAACTTACAGAGTGTGCCTTATTAAATCCATAATTTGCAAACTTTAAAATTATATCATAAACCTTATTAGCAACATCTTCTTTATAACCTTTATTAATACTACCCTTAATAAAATCTTCTTTCATACTTACTAGTACAGACTCTTTTTTCTTACTCATCGCTCTTCTTAAGATGTCTGCCTTACCAAAAGAAAATCCTGCCATAATACTTGCTATTTGCATTATCTGCTCTTGATATACTATTATTCCGTATGTTTCACTAAGTATATCTTTTAAGTTATCATCTATGTAATCTATTTTTTCCTTATTATTTTTTCTTTTAATAAATAAAGGAATATTGTCTATTGGACCTGGTCTAAAAAGTGCGTTTGCAGCGATTAAATCATTAATATGAGTTGGCTTTAACTCTTCCATAAACTTTCTCATTCCAGTAGACTCAAACTGGAAAATACCATTTAAATTACCATTTTGAAATAACTTAAATACATCTTTATCATCTAACGGTATATTATTATAACTAAAGTTCTCTATTTTGCTTACTATATTACTAATTAAATTTAAGTTTTTAAGACCTAGAAAATCCATTTTCAAAAGGCCTAAGTCTTCTATGTAATTCATTGTATATCCACATAAATAACCATTATCAACCTTTAATAAAGGAACGTAATTACTTAGTTTTTTATTTGAAATAATAATACCTGCTGCATGCTGTGAAAAATGTCTTTTTAATCCTTCTAAATTAAGTGATACATCATATACTTTTCTTAAAGGCTCATCTTTTCTTAGTATATCTTTTACAAGCGCATTATTTAACTGCTCTTTTAAACTCTTCTTATCATCAAAGTTATTAACTAGGTTATCAATTTTATATGAACTAACGTTAAACACCTTTGATACGTCCCTTATAACTTGTTTTGCTAATAAATTAGAAAAAGTTATTATTCCAGATGTTTTATCAGTTCCATATTTATTCATTACATAATTAATTACATTTTCTCTTTTTTCAGCATCAAAATCTATATCAATATCTGGCATAGTAACACGCTCTGGATTTAAGAATCTTTCAAAAAGTAAATTATACTTTAAAGGATCAACATCTGTTATACCAAGAGTATAAGATACTAAGGAAGATGCAGCAGAACCCCTTAAACCAATTAATATATTATTTTTTTTAGCATATTTAACATAGTCCCATACAACCAAGAAGTAGTTACAAAATCCCATGTTATTAATAACAGACAATTCATACTTTAATCTATCTACATATTTTTGGCTAACGTTATTTGACAATCTTTTTTTTAGTCCCATTATACATAGCTTTGTTAAATACTCATAAGCATTATCTACGTATACTGGCAACAAATCATTTTGCTTTTCTATTTTAACATTACATAAATTTTCAAAGTATATGGTTGTTTTCTTATCACTAGTATCTAAACTATCATCTAAAGATACATCATTTGAATTAAACTCTTTATCTCCAATTTTATATTTTCTTCTAATGATAATACTTTTTTTACATAGACTTTATTTCCTGTTATGTTTTCTCTTTCTTCATCTTTAGTATAACCAATAAATACATTTTCCGCATATTTTTCAAAAACAGACTTTTTATCTTTATTTATATATGGCAAAACTATTAATACATCATTTAAGTACTTATTTAAGGTTTCTATATTTAATGATCCTTCACTCTTTATAGTATCTATATTGCATAAGTTTTGGTATCCACTATAATTTTTAGCATATAAAAGCACTTTATAACCAACATCTATTTCAAGCCCTATAATGGGTTTTATATCATTATTAATACACTTAGTATAAAACTCCATTACACCATATAAATTATCATCTACTATCGCACAAGAGGTAATACTTAATTCTTTTAATTTATTAATTAAATCATCTATCTTAACTAAACTAGATAAAATAGAATAATCGGTCTTAATCCAAAGTGGAACATAATTCATAAATATCACCTTCTTTATATAAATATTTTACTACAAATACTAATTTTTTCCTATTTTAATTTGACTATTTTAACAGAATATGTTAAAGTAATGTAGCAAACAAGTATTTAAGGAGGAATTAAATATGGCTAAAAAAGTATCTAACAAAAAACCATTATTTGGAAATAATCGTTCACATGCATTAAATGCTACACAAAAAATACAAAAAGTTAACATGCAAAAAGTAACAGTAGATGGTAAAACTGTTGTAATGAGCGTTAAAGAAGCTAAGAAAATTAGAAAAAATAATGCTGCATAATAAAAATACTTCAAATTATTTATGAAGTATTTTTTATTTTGTAATAAATTATTCGGATTTTGGATTAAGAGAATTACAATAACTATTTTGAAAGTAATATATGTATCCATCAAATTTATAATAACACTTAGTTTTAGATGCATCTGTTAGTACTTTATATCCATCTTGTCTTGAAACATTACTATCCTTTTCTATTTTTGTATTAGCCTGTTCGTTGCTTCCCCAAAAACCTTTATCCTTATCTTTAATTGTTCTAGGATTACTTACATTACTATCCAAAAGTTTAGAATTAATCATATCAGATATTGTAGCACTATCATTACCTCTTGTTTCAATATAAGCTTCTGCAATCGATACAATATCTTGAGCTGCTATAAACATAGCTTTTTCCTTAGCCTTTCTCATTCTAGTTATTATAGTTGTAATACCAATTACACCTACTATTGAAAGAAGTACAATAACTGCTAATAACTCTACTAAAGTAAAACCTTTTTTATTTTTCATATTAATCACCTATTTTCATATTATCATTATGATATATTTTAGTCAATTTTATTATAAGAAAAAAAGAAACATTTACGTTTCTTTTACTTTTTATCAGTTGAACCAAAGCCACCTGTACGAATACCATCAGCTTTATCGTCATCGGCGATTAAGTACTTCATAAATATTGCTTGACCTATAGCATCACCTTTTTTTATAACAGTAGGTTCACTTTTAGTATTATAAAATGCAAACATAAAAGCACCATCATTATCAGGATTACCATAGTAATCAGCATCTATTATTCCTACGCTGTTAGCCATTACAAGTCCTTTTTTCTTAGGGTTAGAACTTCTATTACAAAGCATTAAATACTCATCTTCTGGCATATATGCTTTTAATCCTGTTTTAACTAGTGTTGGATTCATTCCAGGTTTAAATGGTTCAATTGTTATATCTTCAGCTGCTTCTATATCATAACCTGCAGCACCTTTAGTTTTTCTTATTGGAAGATTTATTTTCTTATCTTCAAATCCCTTAGCAATTTCAAATCCTCTTACCTTCATTATTGTACTCCTTTTACTTTTTTTCTTTAAATAATACGATATCACCTTTTTTTAGTGATTTTTTAACATCTATTACTCTTTGATTTGATGAACCACAATATTTTAAATTAAAATCATGTAATTCATCTTTATACTGTCCATCTACCAAGACATCAATATACTTAAGTATCTCTTTATCTTTTAAATCTTTATCAAATAAAAATCCACTCCATACCCATATTGTTTTCTTAGGATATTTTTCTTTAAATTTCTTAGCTAGCTCTGTTGTACCTTCTATATTTAAAGGGTGAAGAGGCTCACCACCTAGTATTGATAAGCCCTCTATATACTCTTTATCTGCTAATTCTAATACTCTATCTATCGTTTTTTCACTAAATTCCTTACCAGCTTTAAAATCCCATGTTTCTTTATTAAAACAATTATCACAATGAAAAGCACATCCTTGCATAAATATAGATACCCTAACTCCAGGACCATTTGATATATCCATTTTTCTTATTTTATTATAATGCATTATTCTTCATCATCCTTATTATCTATATGAATTACTCTTTCTTTTATCTCTTGCGTTCTTCCCTTGTTCCAGAAGTTTGTTCCAATGTATCCACAAGTTCTTCTTGCTACGTTTAACTTATCATGATCTCTGTTACCACATTCTGGACAATACCATTCTAGATTATCATCTAAAAGTATTTCTCCTGAGTAACCACATTCTTGACAATAATCAGACTTAGTATTTAACTCAGCATACATTATATTATCATATATAAATTTAATTACTTCTAAAACAGCTTCCAAGTTATTAGTTAAATTAGGAGTTTCAATATAACTTATAGCTCCACCTGGTGAAAGTTCTTGAAACTCACTTTCTAATTTTAACTTAGTAAATGCATCTATTTCTTCAAATACTGGTACATGATAAGAGTTTGTAATGTAATCTCTATCTGTAATACCCTTAATCTTACCAAATCTTTCTCTTAGGCACTTAGCAAATTTATAAGTAGTAGATTCAATAGGTGTACCATATACACTGTAATCTATATCCTCTTTTTCTTTCCATTTGTTACACGCTTCATTTAACTTTTTCATAACATTAATAGCAAATTCTTTACCCTTACCACCATCAGTATGAGAGTGCCCTGTCATGAATTTAACACATTCATAAAGTCCTGCATATCCAAGCGAAATAGTTGAATATCCATGGTGTAATAATTCATGAATACTTTCACCCTTCTTAAGTCTTGCAAGTGCTCCATGTTGCCATAATATAGGTGCTACATCACTAGTAACCTTAGATAACCTTTTATGTCTAATTTGTAATGCTCTATGACATATTTCTAGTCTTTCATCCATGATTTTCCAGAAAAGTTCTGGATCTTTATCAGATGATAAAGCAACATCTACTAAGTTTAAAGTAACAACACCTTGATTAAATCTACCATAATACTTAGGATTTCCTTTCTCATCAAGATAAGGTGTTAAAAATGATCTACAACCCATGCATGGGAAACATTGCCCATTACCATTTTTATCAACTTTTAATTTTTTCATCATCTTCTCAGATATATAATCTGGTACCATACGTTTTGCAGTACATTTTGCAGCTAACTTAGTTAAATAGTAGTATTTACTATTTTCATGAATATTATCTTCTTCAAGAACGTATAAAAGCTTTGGAAAAGCAGGAGTAATATATACACCTTTTTCGTTTTTCATACCCTCTATTCTTTGCTTTAATACTTCTTCTATTACCATTGCAAGTTCTTCTTTATATTCTTCTGTTTCACCTAAGTACATGCAAACAGATAAGAAAGGAGCTTGACCATTTGTAGTTGTCATTGAATTAATTTGATATTGGAAAGTTTGTACACCATCATTTATTTCCTTAGCTAAATCCTCTTTAGCATACTTTTCAGCTTGTGCTTTAGTAAACTTTCTCTTTTTATATTTATCTAAGTATCTTTCGTAGCTTGATCTAACAAAAGGTGCTAAATGTGATAATGTAATTGTACAACCACCATACTGGCTTGACGCAACTGCTGTTATAAGTTGTGTTGCAATTGTCATAGCAGTTGAAAATCTATGTGGCTTTTCAATCATAACACCATTTATATTAGTACCATTTTGAAGCATGTCTTCTAGGTTAATTAAATCACAATTATGAAGTGCATTTTGTGCAAAATAATCTGCATCATGAAAGTGAATAACACCTTCATCATGAGCTTTTACAATGTCTTCTGGAAGTAAAAATCTTCTTGTTATGTCTGTAGAAGTTATACCTGCCAAATAATCACGTTGTGTTGTAACAACAGTTGCGTTTTTATTAGAGTTTTCTGTGTTCCAATACTCACTTTCACCATCAATTAACTCTTTAATTGAAAGATCAGTTGTATTACTTCTTCTAACAAGTTCTCTAGTATATCTATAAGTAATATACTCTTTAGCTAATGCATATTTACCTAAAGACATAAGACGCATTTCTATTATATCTTGAATTTCTTCAACTAATAATCTTCTTCTTCTCTTACCCTTAGATTCTATGTATTTAATGATATTTTTTATTTGAATATCACTAACCCTTTCCTCTTCTTCAACTTCATTATTTGCTTTTTTTATAGCATTTTCAATTTTTTCTGGACAATAGTCAACAGTATGACCATCTCTTTTAATTATCTTCATAAATACCTCACCACTTTATATTTCATGATTTAAGTATAGCATAAATTAAAAATTAGTGTTTGTTGCAATTGCAACATTTTACAAAAAATGTTAAAATTGTGTTAAGAGGTGTTAAAAGTGAGTCCTTTTGATAATATTAATAGTAGAAATAGACAAAAATTACTGCGCTTATTAAAAGCTGATATTTACGAATATAAGGCTGGAAAAAGAATACTTGAAATGATTTATAATGACAATATAATATGCGTTATATTAGAAGGTCAAATAGAGATAATAAGAACCGATTATAATGGTAATAAAACAGTAATTGAAGAATTAGAAGAAGATGACATCTTTGGTAATTTAATATCAATCTTAAATAGTAAGGAAAATGAAATAATAACTAAAAAAGAAACGAAAATACTAGCGATAGATTATAATGCAATAATAAATTATGAAGAAAATAATAAAGGATATTATAACGTGTTTATTAAAAACTTATTTAAAATAGTTGTACAAAAACTAGATAATGCTAATAAAAGAATAAATATAATAACTAAAAAAACAATAAGAAATAAATTACTAGAGTACTTTAACACAAATTCATATGGACATCAAAAAAAATATGTATATCTACCCTTTAACTTAACTAAACTAGCTGACTACTTATCAGTAGATAGAACTGCTATGTCAAGGGAACTTAAATCACTAAAAGACGAAGGATTTATTGAAATAAATAAAAAAAGGATTACTCTTTTTTATAAGTAATTCTTTTTTTAATGAAGACATTTTCTACCCTTAAATTTTTCTTCTAAAGGCTTATCATCTTTATAATATACATAACCCATTTTTCTAATTTCATCAGTATCAGGTATATAAACTTTTATATTTTCACCATCTACTTTTTTCCTAAACACAGGCTTTTTTCTAAATAAAGCACACATTTCTGATTCAGTTTCAGGTTCTAACTCTACCTCATTTATCATATAAGTATATCTTAAAAACGTCTTTTCTGCACTTTGAATTAAATTCTTAGGATTATAATTTATTACATCCATCAAATCATTTCTTGTTATTACCTTTAACTTTTCATCTAACGTAGGAATACTTGTCTCAAATATTCTTGGATAAGTAACAATCATATTTACTAAGTTCTTATCTTTTACATCATACTCCATTAATTTATTAAGAGTTTCTTTTAATTTATTTAATTCGTGATATAAAATTTTAGGATTACCCATAAATATCTTTTTGATATCACTATCAGTAAATTTATATTCATATAACACATCATATAAAAAAGATACTTTATTTTTTTCATATATTATAATTTCTTTAGCTGCTAAAGTTATCTTTTTTATTTCTTCTTCCGTAAAACCCTTACTTTTAAGACTATCAACTATACTATTATATCCTTCTTTATTAAACTTAACTAATTTATTATATTTAATAACAATATTTCTTATTTCTTTATCTTTTATGCCAAAACCTCTAAATAATTCAAATAAACCATCTATATCTGTATTTTCGCTTGCTAAAAAATCAGATATATTATTACAAAT
>CAVAWS010000114.1:0-15750 GCA_963592455.1 Paratractidigestivibacter sp.
TCATAAGATAAATTATCACTTATTTGTGTCTACACACACTATTTGACAATCAACCTTTTTAAATATTATTCTGTAACTACGATAGATGTTGCAATACCTCTTGTTTTATGAACTAAGTTAGCATTTACTGGATCATTAATGTAACAATAATCACTAGCACAACTATCTATGTATTTTAATGATTCTTTTTTAGGAAGTACAAATACACTAGATGTACCACCATCTAAGTTAGCAGCGTTAACAGCACCATAATTACTCATTATTTCTGTTAAATCAACCATGTCTGCACCTTTAGTTCTTGTTGAATTACTATCTACTACTAGTAAAAGAATTATACCATCTTCTCTTTGACCTATTGCAGTTCTAGCGGCATATCCCCAGCCACCATTACCTTTTATAAACGATTTTTTACCATTAATTATTAGGAATGGTCCCCAAGATACAGCGTCTCTTACTCCAGCAGCAAGAGCTTTTTGACCAGTTGTATTTTTCATAAGTACTAATACATTATCTTTTGTCATGCCGATTAATCCACCATATTGTGTGTATGAACTATAATTATTATCAGATTTAATTACTCCGTTTTCTATTGTAATACCAGTTGGTTTTCCTCCTCTGTCATTTGCACCAGGATCGTAAAAACCACCGCCATTAACAGCTAAAAGAGCTTTACTATCAGACGCCATTTTAGTAACATATTGACCGTAACTACCTAGACCTTTAGTAACTGCAACTTTTACTTTTGAGGGATCATATACAGCTGCTAAATAAGCTTTTTGACCATTAACCGTTAATTCAATTATTTTATACTTGTCATTTTTATTATGTTCTAGAATTTGTTTATCATATTCATTTTTATATGTAACTTCTTTTTCATGATTAATTAAACTTGTATCTGTATCTTCATCAACTTCTTTAATATAATTACTATTTAATACTTTGTTTATTTCCTTAGAACTATAAAACCACTTTACTAAGTACTGATGATTCATAGTAGCCATACCAGTTGATATATACCAAGATTTAAAGTTATCAATTGGTCCATATAAAAGCATTAAAAATGCTGAACATCCTATTATATATATTGTAAAAAATACTTTTAATATCATTACTTTTTTTCCAAACATTCTTCTTTTATAAAATAATATACCTGCTACAAAAACAACGATTATAAAACCTAATAATATATATATTATATAACTTGCCCATTTTCTAATTAAGTAATCACTATGTGTTGATATAGTTGTTAAAACAACTAGTATTGGTATTAGAATAACAGGTAATATTCGATATATAAAATCTTTTTTTGTTATTTTATACTTTGCTTTTTTCTTATTTTTTTTAAATTCATAAAAATCATCGAATTCTAGTTTTTCTTTTTTATTCATCTTATCACCTAGTATAATTATACATAATATGACAAAAATTACAATGAAAAAAATGAAATATTGTGTTATAATATTCTTGTTATTTATGGGGCTGTTATTGGTTTCGACGGAAAATGTGAAACTAAAATTGCAAGTAGAAGACGATTCTTTAAACGTAAAACAAAATAAATAACAACAATTATAATTATGCTTACGCAATGCCTTGTGCAGCTTAGTTAATAAACATGTAAGCGCTTCTTTTTAAATTTTACTCACGGATTTTTAAAGAGGCTCATTCAAGTGAGTTATATTATTTTACTTGTTTAGGGTAAGATAACGAATTAAACTAAACTCGTTATATAGTGGGAATGTTAGTTTCCTTTATTATATAATTAAATTTTAATCACTAACTAAACTTGTAGATATTTTGGAAAGATCCTTTTTCGGACACGAGTTCAAATCTCGTCAGCTCCACCATTAAAGAAATATTCGAACTATTTTGTAGTTCGTTTTTTTATTGAATAAAGAAAAATAAATTTAAGTTATTACATATATTATAAATTGTCGTATTTTATGATATAATCTATCCTAGAATAGAGGTGCGTTTATATATGAAAAAGAAAAATAAGATGTTATTAATAATATCATTGTTACTAATGCCTACAGTAGTGTTTGCAAGTAATGGAGATGATAATATTTCAGTTGCTATTGCATTAGGTATGGAAGCATTTATTTCTATACACATGTCACTTTTTGTTTTAAAACCATTATCAGAAATATATTCAAAAGAAAATCATAAAAAAACATTTTGGACTTTATTTGCAATAAGAGTAGTTTTTTTACTTTTCTTCGATTTTTTCGTTTCACCTTACATTGCAATATTTGATTTTTTTGCAGTATTTGTAGGTGCGTTTATAGTTGTACCTATATGTTCTGCGGCTAAAAAAACACCAATAGATGGTAAAAGTAACCAAGTAACAGAAACGATTTCTTCTTCTAAAACAACTCAGACTATATCAGAAACAAATAACGAATTAAAATGTACTAAATGTGGCTCTTCGATACAAGTTACAGATAAGTTTTGCTCAAATTGTGGTGAACAATTACATGACAAAGATAATAAAACTTCTCAAAAAGTCCTAGTATCTCCTAGTGATTTTAATAATATATATAGTTTGCCAGAAGATAAAATGTTAGAAGAGTTTATTAATAAAGAATTAGATAAAGCTAGTATAGATAAAACATCGAAATTAATTCCAAGTGATGTATTAAAAAGAAAAAAGATTTTAAACCTTATTTTCTCAGTTTTACTTTTTGTATTTATCACACTAATATTTTTTCATTTTCCAATAGCTACATATATAATTGGTATGGTAATATTATTTATTTTCTTTAAGGTTACAAGAAAATATGATTTAATTAAGTATTTAAAAAAACAGTTAAAAGCAAGACCAGAAGAAAAAATATCAAATATTGTAATGAGCACGAAAAATACGCTTACTTCTGATAATTCAAAAAATATTTTTATAATAAGTTTAGTAGTTGCTGTTATACTTCCTTTAATTATATTTTCATCACCTAGAATTTTATATGAAAAAGTTGATGGAGGTTATGCAGTAAGATATTATATTTTTGGGTTGACTAATTTTAAAACAGCTACCATACCAGCAACTCATAAAAATGAAAAAGTACTTAGTATGCGAGGAAACTCATTTTCTAACATGCCATTTTTAAAAGAGGTAAATCTTCCAGATACTATAACTGAGATAAGAGGACAAGCTTTTAAAAACGATAAGAGCTTAAAAAAAATAAAATTACCTAAGAACTTAAAATATTTAGGTGGTGGCTCATTTGAAAATACTAGTATAGTTAATATAGAAATACCAAACAGTGTAACTTATATTGGTGGTGAAGTATTTAAAAATGCAACTAAGCTAAAGAGTGTAAAATTATCAAAAAACATATCAGAAATAAGAGGAAACTCATTTGAAAATTGCAAATCTTTAAAAGAAATAGATATCCCAGATAACGTAACTAGAATAGGTGGTCATGCATTTTATGGAAATACTAGTTTAAAAAAGGTTAACATATCAGAAAATAGTAAGTTACAAGAAATTGGATCATCTGCTTTTAGATTATGTGATAGTTTAAGTGAAATAACTATACCACGTGATACTTATGTTAATGAAAGAGCATTTAAAGAAAGTCCAACAGATGTAAAAAGATTTGGGGAATTTAGCGTAGACGAAAGTAAATATAAATATAATTCATTTCTTTACTTTTATATAAATCAAATAGAAAATATAAATAAATATCGTAAGGATTCAGAATCATATAACAGTTACATAACATTAAAAGATATAAGAGTTAATGGTGATTATAATGAGTATGACCTACTATATACAAATAGTTCTGGAGAAAGCATTGATTTTACTTTAACTAAGGATACTCCATATAAAGAAATAAATGATGATTTATTATTTTCAGCATCAGCTGACTATGTGTTTAATAAATCAAGAACATCTATAGCTTTAGACGTTTATTATAACTAGGGGGATTTATGGAAAATAATAAGTTTATACATCTTTTATATGTTCCAACTATGCAATGCAACATGAATTGTAAATATTGTTATTTAGAGGATAATACAAAAGATGAATATAAAAATTATGAAGCACTTGATACATTATCATATGCTGTTAATAAGTTTAAAAAAAGTAATGTAATACCATTTAACATATCTCTTCATGGAGGAGAAGTTACTACTTTGAGTAAAGATGATTTTTATAATTTAATAGAGTATATCGATAATTATTATAAAAATAATAAAGAGGTTATAACAAGTGCAGGGTTTAAATTATCAAAACCACATATAAAAACTAATTTGTATAATATAGAAAGACATATTGATACCATAAGAAAGTTTAATGTATCGGTATCGGGTAGCCTTGATTTACCACTTAGTTTACATGATAAGTATAGAGTAACTAAGGGTGATAATAAAACGTTAGAAAAAATACTTAAGAATGTAGAATTACTAAGAGATATACCAAATAAAAAGAAAGTATCCGCAACTATTTTTAAAGAGCATTATGATCATATTGATGAAATAATTAAAGATATTAAATTCTTGCATAAAAATACATGTCTTGATATGAATGATTTTAATTTTATGATTGGATTTGACTATAATTCAAATGGTATATTACATCATATAAGTGAAGAAGAACAAGTTAATTTCTATAAAAAGATGCATGAAGCTTTTGATAATACAGATTTAGATTATGGTGTTAATGGACCTTGGTTTGATGAATTCGGACCTGAATACTGTACTAATTGTGATAATTGTGGTGAGAAGTTTTTCTTGTTAGAAAAAAATGGAGATATTTATTCTTGTGTTAGAGGTCAAAAAAACAAGGATTATTATTATGGTAATATTTATGAAAATACAGTAGAAGAAATACTAAATACTGCTTATAATAAAATTTTCATTAATCATAATAAAGAACCTTTAAATGAAGAATGTACTAAGTGTGGATATTTGTATCTATGTAAAACAGGTTGCCCATTTGTTAAAAATAATTATAAAACTAATAAGAGTTATACATGTAAATTACAACAAGCTATGTATAAAGACAGAAATTTATTGAAAGATGAATTTAATGATGAATTTGTATACGAATATGTAAAAAAAATGAGATTAGAACCTAAGGAAAAATATATCCCTTCAAAAAAACAAACGAACTACTTAACTTTAGAAGAGATAATTAAACAAGATAAGAATTTAAAATATATATATGATAGTGATAGCTTTATTCTTAAAGTTGATAACCATGAGTATCCATTAGCTTCACAAATTATAAAAAAATCTAGAGATATTATATATATAACGCCAAATAGTAAGATTGAAATATGGATGAAGAAAAGCTTAATTGAAGAACTGTGTGATTATCCAGAAAATAATTCATTATACATAATGCTATTAAGTGGTAATTTAGTTACTTACGGAGATGAAAATAGAACAAAACAAAGACATGTTGCTACACATCAAATATATAAGGGTGTGTTAGATAATGGTAAGAATAATAGAGAATATTATATTTATGATATTAAAAACATGATAGTTCAGTATAAGAATGAATATTCTACCAATAAACCTAATAACATATTTTTTACAACATCTGCACTTAGAGATTATCATTATGCTAAGCAAAAGAATAATGCATATTATCATATTCAAGCAATTAATTTACCATTTCAAAATATAGAGTTTTATTATTTAGATAAGGAGTTGAAAAAATGAATAAAGAACCTGAAACTTATGAAGAATTAATAAGATATAAAAGATGTGTTGATTTAACATCGTATTATGAGTTATCTAAGGAAGAATTAGATAAAATTTATAACTACTTAGAGAAATATCCACAAGTAAGCATTATTGGTAATGAAGAAAGTTTAACACTTAAAGTAAATGATAAACCTGAAATTCAACCTGAAGTAATAAATGCAAAATGTATCGATAGTGGTATAGATGGTGTTGAATTAACTAATGATACATTTACGGTAATACCTCATTATGTTCCATCAAGTAGTGGAGGATATAGTGGAGGATCATCTTCTAATAATAACAATAACAACAATAATAACAATAACAGATAGGAGAATATTATGCCTTTAATATCAGATAATTTTCATAAGAATAAATTAAATAAATTTGGAATAAATATAAAAACAAAATATTTTGTGGGTAATAGGGTGTATGAAAGAAATACTGATGATTCGGTAAATGATGATATTACATCTGGTATAAAATGTGAAAAAGATTATTATATTGATAAAAAATTAGTGCATAAAGAAACCTTATTTGACTCTAGAATTGAGTATACTTTTATTTCAAAAGAAATGGAAAATAAGAAATATGAATGTCCTAACTGTGGAATGAAGTCTAAATTAAAAGATTTTGTTGATGGATGCCCATACTGTAAAACATATTATAATATTGATTACACAGATAAAGATCTAGGAAGTAAATATCATTATGATAGGGTTTTAAGAAATAATTTATACAGAATTATAACGGGTGTTGTTGATTTAATTATTAGTATAATTATATGTTTCTTTCTTATAAAATCTACATCAAGAACCTTTAATATTGTTGATGTGTCAAAGATTTTTATATATGGTTTAATTTTATCAATGATATTATATTATCTATTTTATATATTAGATGCTTATGTGATTTTAGAACCTATAAAAAGGTATAAAGATAAGCAAAATGAAAAACAAGCTGTTTTTTGGGAAAAAACTAAATTAGATAAAAAGAGCTTTTTTAATAATTTTAATTATGAGGTAAGAAAATATTATTATTCTAAAGAAGATATTATTGACTTTGATGTATTAGATTATATAGAATTTAATGATTTTGTAAAAAGTGATATTCAGTATATAAAAGTATTAGCAGAAATTAGGGTTGTATATTATAATAATGGGAAAATTAAATCAAAAATTGTTAAAGAAAAATTTATATTTAGAAAAAATCCAACTGAAAAGTTAGAATTAAAAGACGGTGTTAATATAATAAAGTGCCATAATTGTGGAGCTTCTGTAGATGCGGAAAAAGGAGTTTGTACATATTGCAATACTAAAATAAAATATTTGCAAGAATGGATTTTAGAAACAAACAATTAATGATATAATGTATCATAGGAGGAGTATAAGTAGTATGAATAAAGATAATATACCAGAAGAGTATAAACCAATTTCAATGTGGGGTTACTTTGGATATGAGATATTATTTTCTTTACCAATAATTGGAATTATATTATTGATAGTATTTTCACTTGGTGGTACTAAAAATGTTAATTTAAAAAACTTTGCTAGATCATATTTTTGCATCATCATAATAATAAGTATAGTATTAATAATATTACTAAGCGTAGTTGGTCTAGATTCAGTATCATCAATGTTAAAAAATTAAAAGGCTTTAATTAGTCTTTTATTTTTTTATATAAAATTTAATTATAAAGTGTAAATAGAAAAAAGTTGAATAAGAAAAGCTTTTAATTTAGTTTTACATATAATATAATAATATTAAAGAAAAATAGTTATAGCAGGAGGATATAAGTTTTTCTAGCGCAATGCCCAAAGTTGGCTACGAGGTTAATAGTTATCGGAAAAAGCGGGTGCTATTACGGATTATGCGTTCGTTAGGTATATTACAAAAGATAAAATCAATATTATTACAAAAGGTATACCAAGCATAAAATATAATTAAGGATGGTTTTATGTGTGGAATAGTTGGATACGTGGGCAATAAGAAAAATTGTGTGCGTGTTTTAATCGACGGATTAGAAAAGTTAGAATACAGGGGGTATGATTCCGCTGGAATCGCATTTTTAAATAATGATAAGATTAGTATTGTTAAAGAAGAGGGGAAAATTGCTAATTTAAAAAGTAAAATTGATTTAAATACTAATTCAAATTTAGGTATTGGTCATACAAGATGGGCAACTCATGGTAATGCAACAAAGGAAAATGCTCATCCTCATAAGGTTGGTGCTATTACAATTGTACATAATGGAATTGTAGAAAATTATAATGAATTGAAGAAAGATTTAATAAGTAAGGGATATAATTTTAATTCTGAAACAGATACGGAAGTTGTTGCAGCCTTAATAGATTATATTTATAAAAAAGAAAAGGATATGTTAAAGACAATTCAAAAGGTTAAGGAGATGTTAACTGGTTCTTATGCTCTTGGAATAATTTGTGATGATAACTTAGATACGCTTTATACTTTAAAAAATAAAAGTCCATTAATAATAGGTGTTAATGAAAATGAGAATTATATTGCATCAGATGTACCAGCAATACTTGATAAAACGAGAAATTACATCGTACTAGAAGATAAGGATTATGCTTCTATTAAAAGTGACGGTGTAAAAATATATCATGATGGTAAAGAAAAAGATTATGAAATAAAAGAATTTTTATATGATGCAAACTCTGTTGATAAACAAGGTTATGAACACTTTATGTTAAAGGAAATGAATGAACAACCAGAGGTGTTTAAAAATACAACGACGCCTTATTTAAAAGATGGGATTGATTCATTAATAGAAAAAATGCCAGATTTTACAAAGTATGAAAGAATTAGAATAGTAGCTTGTGGTAGTGCTACTCATGCTGGGCTAGTTGGAAAATGTATGATTGAAAAATATGCAAATGTAGAAGTTATGGTTGAAACAGCTAGTGAGTTTAGATATAAAAAACAGTTCTTGAAAAATGATGAATTAGTAATAGTAGTATCACAATCAGGTGAAACAGCTGACACATTAGAGGCATTATTAATTGCAAAACAAAATGGTAATGATACACTAGGAATAGTTAACACAAAAGGTAGTACAATAGCTAGAGAGTCTAAAATGGTACTATACACTGAAGCTGGTCAAGAAATAGCTGTTGCAACGACAAAGGCATATTCAGCTCAAGTAGCATTATTATCACTTATTGCACTTAATTTGTCATGTAAGAAACATTTAATTAATAAAAAAGAGATGCTAAATATATTAAGAGATGTAAAAAAATTACCTGATTACATAGAAGATTTATTAAATAGATGTGATGATTATAAAAAAATAGCAGAAGAAATAAAAAATTATAATGACGTATTCTTTATTGGTAGAGGTGTTGATTATGCATTAGCACAAGAGGGTTCTTTAAAATTAAAAGAAATTTCGTATACTCATAGTGAAGCATATGCAGCAGGTGAATTAAAGCATGGTACAATTTCTTTGATAGAGAATAAAACACCAGTTATTGCAGTTATAACAGATGATGATATTGCTTTAAAAACAATTAGTAATGTTAAAGAAGTAAAATCTAGGGGTGCAAACGTTATATGTATAACAAACAGAGATTTAAGTAATGATTCTAATTTATATGATGAAAAGATAGTTATACCAAAGGTAAATGATTTATTTGAACCATTACTTACCGTAATTCCTTTACAAATGATAGCTTATGAACTTGCCAAACTAAAAGAATGCAGTATTGATAAGCCAAGAAATTTAGCTAAAAGTGTAACAGTAGAGTAAAGTTAAATGAAAAAAGTCATAATATGTTGACTTTTTTTAATTTTTGTCATATACTATACTGGTATACCGAATTGGTATAGTAGTGTATTGGAGGAGATTATGAATAATATTAAAGAAGAAATATTAAAATCATCCAGAGAACTATTTACTAATTATGGGTATAAGAAAGTTACAATGGATGAAATAGCAAAGGCTTCTGGAGTGACAAAGAAAACAGTTTATTCTTATTTTAAAGATAAAGAAAGTTTACTTAAATCTTTAATTGATGAAGAAATGGAAAAAATGAAAAAAATTATTACCAGTCATTCTGATATTAATAACAATAATTTCTTTGAAGAAGTTAATAAAACTTTGTATGATTTGCTTAAATATAAGAAAGAAGCTAAATTGTTTGTTACTTTATCTAAAGAGGCTAATGAACTTAAATCTATTTCCTCTAAAAACTCAATTGAAATGATAGATAGTGCAATTCTTAATTTCATAAAAGAGAAACTTGTATATGCAATAGATAAAGGATATATAAAAAAATGTGATCCTGATTTATGTGCTTTTATAATTTATAAAGTATATGTTGCGGTAATGTATGAGTGGGATAAGGAAATAGATGAAGAAGAAGTTACTCAAAACGTAACACAAATATTAAAAGAAGGGTTATTTAATTAAGGAGGTTTTATTAATATGAAAAAAGATAAAAATAAAAACAACAATAAAAAAGATTGGTTTAAATATGTTGTTATAGTTGGTGTTTTATTAATACCTTTTATGTATGGTTTTTTCTATTTGAAATCTTACTGGAATCCATATAATCATTTAGATGATTTACCAGTTGCTTTTGTTAATGAAGATAAAACTGTAGATGGTACTAATAAAGGTACTGAATTAATAAAAGAATTAAAAAAGAAAAACACCTTAGATATGAAGGTAGTAAGTAAAGATAAGGCTAAAAAGGGTCTTAATAATAAAGATTATTATGCAGTTATAACAATTCCTAGTGATTTTACTAGTAACTTATTAAGTGCTAGTGACGAAGAAAAGGTATCTGCAACTATTACTTATTCTCCAAACCAAAAAACTAACTATTTATCATCACAAATAATTAGTAGAGTTATGTTAGAAGTTGAAGAAGAAGTAAGAAGTAGTGCTAATAAAGAAATTGCATTTACTTTAAGTGATAAATTAAAAGATGCATCTACTTCAGTTGAAAAGTTAAGTGATGGTTTAAATGAAATAAAACAAGGTACAGAAAAAGTTAATGATGGTGCTAAAACATTAGATGATGGAACAAGTAAACTAGCTTCTAGTTATGCTGAGTTTGATAATGGTGTTGAAAGTGTTAATAATGGTGCTAATGACTTATATAATGGATTAGAACAATTACAAAGCGGTGTTAATACATTTGCAAGCAAAGCATCTAAGTTAAATGATTTATCTACTGGTGCTACGTTATTAAAGGATGGTCATAATGAGTTTACTACTGGTTTAAATACTTATGTAAATTCAGTAAATCAATTATTAGCTAAAGCAAAAAGTAATAGTAATATTTTAACTTATCCAATTTTAACTTTAAAAACATATACATGTACACAAGGATCACCTATGTATGATAGTGAATCTTGTACATACTTTACTGCTATAGTAGAAAATTACAAGGTAACTGATCAAAGTTACACATTAGTAGATTTAATTAGTGATAGTGGTAATAAATTAGTAGCTGGTAATACTAGCATTAATACTAATATTAATAAATTAGCTGCTGGAACTTCAAGTTTAAGTGAAGTACAAAGTGGTATTAAAACATTAAAAGATGGTACTGATAAGTTAGTTAGCGGAGCAAACACATTAAAGAATGGTACAAGTAAGTTAAGTAGTAGCTCTAAGGAAGTATTAAATGGAATTAATACTGTATCTACTGGAACAACAACTTTATATAATGGAACAAGTACTTTAAATAGTGGAGTAAAATCTGCACAACAACAAGTTGTTGAAAAATTAAACGCATCTAAAAATGAGTTGAAAAAACTTGATGGTTTAGATACATTTGCTGCAAAACCTGTAAGTGTTGAAGAAAAAGATGTTAACAAAGTAACAGACTATGGTACTGCATTTGCTCCATTATTCATATCAATAGCTTTATGGGTTGGTTCATTAATGTTATTTATAATTTTATTCTATGATGTTAAAGATAGATTCCCAAGCTTTAGTAGAAACCAAGAAAATAAATTAAAGAGAACATTTAGTTATTTAGGTTTAGCTTCATTACAAGGAATTGTATTTGGTGTTTTACTATTAATAGGACTAGACTTTAATATAACTAATTACTTCTTATACTTTGCTACTATGATATTAGTTGCATGTACATTCGAATCTATAATAGAATTCTTAATAATTAATTTTGGTGATGTTGGTAAATTCTTTGGTTTAATAATCTTAGTTTTACAATTAGCTGCTGCTGGAGGTACATTCCCAATTCAAACAGTATCTAAAGGATTCCAAAAATTATTTAACTTCTTACCAATGAAATATACAATAGATTTAATAAAAGAATCATTAATTAGTATAGAATCTAGCCTACTTTCTAAATCATTATTTGTAGTATTAGGTATATTTATAGTGTTCTTTGCTTTAAATGTAATCAAAGATTTAGTAAGTAAAAATAAAAAAGCCGATTAATGGCTTTTTTTAGTTATAATTATTTCTGCAGTTGTTATTATTACTTCCAAACCCCCAGAATAAGAAGAATATAATAAATATTACTATTATTATCCATACCCAGCTACTGCCTGCTTGGTTATTATTTCCATAATTTTGATATGCTGCATTATAATTAGGATATAAATATCCATACATAAAAATCACTTCCTTCAATATATTATATTAAAAAAGTTAATTTTGAATTATATTAAATGTCATATTTTTGCGGTTCTTTCATTTTTGAAGAATTTATGATAAAATAATAATGTTAAGAGGTGATTATATATGAAGGAACTTTTAATTAATTTAGAAGAAGAAGGTATAAAACCCGAATACGGTGATTTAAAAAAAGCTCATTTTGAAAGGGGTTATGAAAGTTATGAGTTTTATAATGCTGTTTTAAAAACAGCAAAAAAAAGATTATATGTTTTTGGAAGAAAGAACAGAAAGTTATTTTCTAAGAATAATACTAAAATAAAAAAATTAATAGAAGATGGCATAGATTTTAAATGTTTATTCCTAAGCGATAAATCAAATGCAAGTATTCTTAAAATAGCACAAGAAAATGAAAATTTTTCATCTGATTTAGAAAAAATAATTTCAGGTGTAAAAGAAAGATATAAAGATAATTTAGATATGTTTAAGAAATATGATTTTCAACAGTTAAAAAGAATTATTATTGTTGATGATTGTGTTATATTTGTTCCTGTTACATTTGTTAATGGAAACGTTAAACATTTTACTAAAACAGAATTTGATTTATATGATGCAAATGACGTTGATGGAATGAATTTAATAAATGATTTTAACAAGGTATGGTCGATTGCAAAACCATTGTAAAAAGAGCTTTAAAAAGCTCTTTTTTAATATACTTTTATGATATAATCTATAAAGGTGAAAATATGAAAGAATTTACTTCAATATTAATAAGTTTTATTTTATTAAAGCTAGCTATGGATTATATGTATTTGGAATATCTAATTTTTTAGATTTTTATTTTAGAAGTATTGTATTTAAAATTGGCATGAATAAACAAAGTCATAAGAAAACCGCTTAGTTAAAAACTAAACGGTTCTTTTTATATTATTCATTTTCAAAGAAAGCTTTATATCCTAAGTAAGCTTCGTATATATCAAATTTACTTGCAATTTCATATGGAGAGTGCATTGAAATAATTGGAACACCACAATCTATAACATCTATACCTTTATTAGCAAGTATGTATGCAATAGTTCCTCCGCCTCCAATATCTACTTTTCCTAACTCTGATACTTGGTATTTTATATCGTTACTTTCAAAAATATTTCTTATGTCTGCTACAAATTCAGCATTGGCATCAGAAGCTCCTGATTTACCTCTAGCGCCTGTATATTTATTTAATTCAACACCATATCCAATGTATGATGAATTGTTTTTCTCAGATACATCTTGATAGTTAGGATCAACTGCAGCACCTACATCAGCTGATAACATCTTAGAATTACAATATACTTTGTTAATAGCGTTAGGATAATTGATGTTTTGCTTATTTAATAATTCACTTATAAATAAATCAAACGTTTCAGAACACATCCCCGTGTTTCCAACACTTCCTATTTCTTCTTTATCAGCGAAGATAGCTACGTTTGTTTTAGAATTGTTTTTAGCATTTATAAACGCCATTAAATTATCATATGAACATACTCTATCATCTTGACCATATGCAGCAACCATACTTTCATCAAAACCTAAGTTTCTAGCCTTAAAAGCAGGCACTAATTCTAATTCTGAACTATAGAAATCTATTTCTTTAATATCATATTTTTTGTTTAGTAAACTTAATATGTTTTCCTTTATTGATTCATTATCGCTATTAGGTATACTTCCTACTACTGCATTTAAATCTTCACCCTCAATTGCTTTCCCAATTTTCTTTTCATATTGATTTTGTGCTAAGTGAGGTAATATATCAGTTATTGTAAATATTGGATCATTATCATCTTCACCAATACATATATTTACTTTTTCTTTATTAGCCTTAACAATAACTCCATG
The DNA here is from genome assembly GCA_963592455.1 of Paratractidigestivibacter sp. GTDB lineage: Bacteria > Bacillota_I > Bacilli_A > RF39 > UBA660 > Aphodocola. The sequence goes on from CAVAWS010000114.1 coordinate 14,189, forward strand.
TAATGCAAGTGGAATTGTTGTCCATTGATATTTTTTAATTCCACCATAATAATGAGTTTTAAATAAACCTATTTTTGCATCATCATATAATGGATTAGGTTTTAAATCTAATCTAGGTGAATCAATATGTGATCCAATAATGTTTAGACCAGATAATAAATCATCTCCAATAATTGCAGCATATACACTCTTATTTCTGTTTTGCATGTATAATTTATCACCAGTTTTAACACTTTCCACAGTATTAATATCTATAAAACCATTATTTTTTAATTTATCCACAATATAATTAGATGTTTCTCTTTCTGTTTTACACTTATTTAAGAATTCTATGTAGCTATTACAATAGTTAAATATACTTTGTTTTTCGTCTTCGTTGATTTTTAACCAACCACATTCTTTTTTATTTAATATATCTTTTTCCATAATATCCTCCTAATTATATAATACCACGATAATTAAAAAATATTGTAAAAAAACGTATAAACGTATATTTGATTATTAATAAAAATATATTTAATTTTTAAGTGATAAAATTAAATCATAATTTACATATAAAAATGCTTAAAGTTGCTATAAGGTTTTGTTTATGCTATTCTTATATGGAGGAGTAGATTATGCAAAATAAAGAGAGTAAAGTAAATAAGTACAGTAAATTTAATAATAAAATAAATACCATAATGATATCTATTGGATTAGCATTAATGTTAATACTAATATTAATAATTGGACTTCATATTATTTGTAATATTAGATTTTCAAATGAAAAACAAAAATTAGACAATAATTTTTCAAAAGTAAAAAAAATATCAGAAAAGTCATGTTATCACCGATATGGTTGTTTTTTAGGCTTGGGCAACTTAAGTCATGATTATTGTTACGAGAAAGTTATAGGTTGCAAAAAAATAGAGTATAGGGCTGAAAAAAATGGAAATTATTACACTTATTTTGTCATAGACAGGGTAATAGAAAAAAATATTAAACAAAGTAATTACGGAACTAGGCTTATCAAAAAAAGTTAAAGATATTTTTATTTCTGGTGTTCCAGATTATTCAGAAAAAGGAAATGAATTTAAATTAGATGATGGAAATACATCAAGTATAATAATATATATAGATGAAAATTTTACTGATGTAATTAATCAAGATATTTTTAATAAATATATGGATATAATTAATTATGTAGATGAAGATAGTTCTTATATTGGAAATTTTAAGGTTAGGTACAATGATTATGCACTAGGAATTAATGATCATTTTGGTCTTAGATTATATAAAGAAAATGACTTAATATTTGATGAAAATGATGGTACTTATGAAATTACAAATTATAATGATTTAATTGATAGATTACACAAGTAATTATTAAAATAATAAAACATTAATTCATAACATAATTAAAGAAACGTTAAATAATAGTATAATATTTATAAAACTTTTATTATTAATATGCTAGAAAAATAATTTATAAGATATATTCAAACCATGTTAATTAACAAAATAAAACTACTTTCTTGTTTATTTGAAAGTAGTTTTTATGTTTCCCTGAAAAAAGTTCAGGG
>CAVAWS010000115.1:0-1033 GCA_963592455.1 Paratractidigestivibacter sp.
GTCCATTGGCTCTAGCTGTTTGGACAATAGTAAATATTTTTGCGGTATTAACTGCTCCATCTGCTGTTTTACAAAATAGGAAGTTTTTTCTATTTATCACAAAAGCTTTTATGGCATCTCTTTCTATTCTGTTATTATCTAGTGGAAGATAACCATAATCTAAGAAGGTGAATAATTCAGCTCTTTGATTTAAATAATAATTAACTGCAGTTTTAAGTAAACCATTTGCGTTATCTTTTTGATCATTAATTAATTTATCTAACTTGTTTATTATTTCTAGATAATATGGTTTATTTCTTTCTTCTTTAATCTTAGAAGGAATATATTTCTTGTCTTTAAACTTTTCTTCTTGTTTATACAGCTTACCAATTGTTTCTACTATCTTATAAGCAGGCGAAGATTTTCTTTCATCTTCATTTAAAGATTTAAGCACATCCATAAACTTTCTTCTGGCATGAGTTAAACATCTTTGAATAATTATGCCATCATCAGTTAATTTGTTATAAGATTGATAACCATCAGTAACTATATAGCCCTTATATCCTTTTAAAATATTTTCGGTATGGTCAATAGTTCTATTTTCATTAAAGTCATAAGCTATTAAGGGTGTATCCCAAACTGATGATGCATAGGCAAACATATAACACTTACTTTTATCACTTTCTATAACGCTTAGTGTTGTTTCATCAATATGAATTACTTTTATATCAGAAGACACTAATTTATTAAGTATCTTTTCATATACCACTTCTATAAGTCTTATTGCTTTATCTGCCCAATTACAGATATCCGCATCTGATACATTAATATTTAAAGTATTTAAATAATTACTATATCTGTAAAATGGAACACCTAATACATATTTAATATTAATAATATGGGCAGCTAATGATGGAGTTAATGGTGAATGGGGAAAGATATCATCAGATAAAGCTTCATAAATATTATCTTTGTCTTTATATTTTAATCTTTCTATCTTATTAACTTTTATATTAACTGGTTCTACTTCAATCTTATAACACTCATCTTTACC
>CAVAWS010000115.1:1049-3978 GCA_963592455.1 Paratractidigestivibacter sp.
ATATTATCAACACCTATTTTCTTTAAATCTTCAACTATAGATTTATATGGTGTTTTTCTATCTTTCTTTTTATTTGTTGTTTCTTCAAGCTCGTTTATAACCACAGAATCTAATTTTTCATTTTTAGGAGTATAAGTATCAGCTATAATTTTCTTATTTATTTCTGTTTTTTCTTCATATTTTTTAATAAGCTCATTTATCTTTTCATTAAGTAATCTATTGCTTACTCTTAAAGATTCCATTTCCTTATTAGCTTCTTCTAATTCTTTATTGACTTTTTCCAAATCTTTATTGGCCTTATCTTTTTCTTTATTGGCTTTATCTTTTTCTTTATTGATTTCTTCTAATTCTTTTTGAGTATCTAATAATTTATTTTGAACATTTAAAAATTCACTTTCTTTATCTAATAATTGTTCATGTAACTTAGAAAGTTCTTCATCTTGTTTGCTTAATAAAACTATTAACTCTTTTTTTAATAAATTATTTAATTCTTTCAATTATCGTTCCCTCATCTAATACAAAATATTTATTTAAGATATTTAAGGTCTTAGCGTTACATTTACCAACATAATATAAAGAAGATTGTTTCAATAAACATATTTTATTAAGGATCTCTTTATCTTTGCCTTTAATATCACTTATATCAAATTCATCTTGTAGTAATACTAAAGAATCTTTTAAAGGAATAAAAGAAATAGTATTTGGCTTAACTAAACCATCTTCAGTGATTTTACCTAAGTAGCGTTGAATACTTATAGGATTTCTTTTACCTTTTACATGTCTACTTGTAACAGAGTAGAGATAATAGTTATTACCAATTTGTTTGATTGATGTGCCTTGCACATGTTGTTTATTAACCCAATCAGGGTATATCTTTGTTGCCTTCATTATTGTATATTATACACTAGTTTTAAATAAAAAACAAGACCTAAACGCAATTATTTAGGCCTTTTTCTAACCTTAACTTTTTAAAAATCGTATAACTGAATGCTTAAATAAGTGATGATTCATAGATAATTAATCATGATCTTGCCTTAAATAACCAATGGTTATTTTTTTATTTCTTGTTGTCTTTATTACTCATTTTTTTATTAATGATATCTATTTCTTTTTCAATCTCAGATTCTTTAATATTAAATTTTTCAAATATCTTTTTCTGTTTAGCAGTAAGGCTGTATCTTCTTTGATAAATGTTATTAATATCTTTAGTGCATTCAATCTTTTCAAGTTCCTTAATAATAGATGGAACAGTATAAGACTTCTTATCTTTATTAGCTTCTTTTAATTCTTTAGATACCTTATATATTTCATTTCTTACAATAGAAGCTATAAAGGCTATATGAAACTTAGCTCTTAAAGAAGCGTCAGATTGAACTTTAAAACTTTCAAAGTCCATTTCACTTTTAAGCATCATAAATAGCTTTTCTATTGAATCTCTATCTCTATAAATATCAAGAGCTTTACTAGCTTCTAATTTTTCACTTGTAACAAGACAAAAATAACCACAATTATCAATTAACTTTTGAATCTCTTTTTTCTTTGGTGAATAAGATACTAAGTATTCATCCATGTAATGTAAGTTAAATAACTTATGATGTTTATCGCATTTACTTCTATGTCTTTTTTTAATATCTTCACTATTAAGTCTATTATTAATTTCTTCTTCTATTTTCTTAATGTTAGTTAATATATTTGTTCTTTCTATTGAAGCTCTTAATTCATCATAATAAAGATGAATATAAACATCTTTTTTATCATTTTTATAAAGCTTTCCTTTAACAGTTGTTCCATATACTTGATGGTTTTCTATAAAAGAAGAATAATCAGATTTCATAACATTTTTCATTTCTGTTTTAAAGGCTTTAAGAAAAGTGCTGTTATCTTTAATCATTAAAATAAATGAATATTCTTTATTTCTTAAATAATCAATATTGGTTTTAGAATAATAACCTCTATCTAATATAAAACCAAGATTCTTATAACCATATGAAACAATCTTATTAACAGAATCCTTTATTTCTGTATTATCGATAATAGAGCCAGGATAAATATCATAAAAAAGTGGTGTACTATCTTTTAAAGATGAGGCATAAGATATATTAACTTGAGGTGTGCCCTTATCTTTTTTGGCATGGCCATATTCAGCTAGTTCTATACCTTTAGAATTTGTATTCATATTAGTTGAATCATAATTAATATAAAGAGTATCTTCTTTTGTATATAACTTATTCCAAGCATCTAAAAATACTTCTTTTTCTTTATCAGTAAAGCTCTTTAAAAATTCACTAATATAAGAATCAGAATAAATATCACCAAGAATATTATGATTATAGGCAAAGTTTGGATAATGTTGAAGAGAACTATTGCCTTCTATAAGTAAATAAGAAACAAGATTGATAATCATATCTTTCTTATCTTCATGAACATCAAGGATCTTATCTAGCTTTATATTTTTTAATATCTTTTTAATAAGCATTATATTAGCTAACTTTAAAGTATCAGAGAACTTTGGTGGATCGTTTAATTTCATTTCAACATCATCATAATATTTTGTATAAGCAGTATTTGGAATCATATATTCTTCATCAATCTTTCTACCAATACATACTCTTGTCTCAATAGATTGTTTCTTATCTTTCTTATAAATATACTCAGTTGGTTTATAAACATAATAATAATTATCTTTCTTTTGAATCCTACTACCACTTGGTATTTTCACCTTATAATCCTTCAACAACATATAGTTCTCCTTCCGTTATACGTATAACAGAATTATACCATATTCAAAGCAACAAAAAAAGTACTTTTCACCTTTAAATTACAAGCTTTAAGTACTTTTTATAAATTCAGTTACACAAAATTATGGAAGTTAAGGTTTCATACATAATTCCTCACCATTATTATACCATAACATACAACACCATACAAC
>CAVAWS010000116.1:0-3679 GCA_963592455.1 Paratractidigestivibacter sp.
ATATAGAACCATCAGAAAATAATGATGAAAAAGAGGGAATGAAGATACAAAATATATTCAATAGAATTACAGTTTCAATATAAATTAAGGTTCCTTCTATAAAGTTATTAGTATTGTGTTCAACATTACTATCTACTAGCATCACAAGTGGCAAAATAATCAAAGTTGAATAATTAAGTAAAGAACTCTTTAATAATCCTGTTTCGATATATGTTCTAATAAATCTTCCAAGAACGTAGATTACGCTAACTAATAACATTGTTGGAAATTTTTTGTTTTCCTTAAAATGGATAAAAAATTTAATTAACACTATTATTCCAAAAATAAAACGAATCTTTAACATTGGCAAGTAAGAATATGCTGTTTCGAGTAATCCCATTGGAATGATAAAAATAAATAATGTTAAAGCTATAACAAACTTATTATCTGTTATTTCATCATATTTAATTAAAATATTGTTCATCTATTCTTTGCCCCCCTACCTACAAATACTACAAGCACTGTTTCAAATAAAATCTTTAAATCAAGTTTAAGAGACCAGTTATTAATATATTCATTATCTAAACTAACGATCTCTTCAAAGTTAGAGATATCGTTTCTGCCACTAACTTGCCAAAGGCCTGTTATGCCTGGCTTAATAGATAGCCTAGACATATGGTGGAAGTCGTATTTTTCATATTCATCAACTGTTGGAGGACGCGTTCCTACAAGTGACATATCTCCTTTTAAGACATTTAAAAATTGAGGAAATTCATCAAGAGAAGTTTTTCTAATAAAATTACCGATGCCTTTAATGATTCTTGGATCATTGTCCATTTTAAACATTGGACCGTCCATGATGTTGTCTTTCATTAATTGTGCTTTTATTTCATCGGCGTTTTGATACATTGATCTAAATTTATACATCTTGAATTTCTTACCATTTTTGCCTACTCTTATTTGACTATAGAAGATTGGTCCTTTATCTGATAAATAAATAATTGGTCCAATTATTATTATTAAGATTAAAGTAATCGATAATCCGACAATAGAACCTAATATATCGAATGTTCTTTTAATAAATAAGTCATAACTATTTACAACATGATTTGTGTTAGTTAATACTGTATAGTCAAATAAATCTTGGACATATGAATTGGTGCCATAGGTATCATTTTCATAGATAACATTATGGATTGTTAAATTCATGTCTTTGCATTTTTTTAAGATTGAAGAATATTTATCATCATTACTATAGAATAATAAGACTTCATTGATGACGTTGTTTAAGACAAACTCATGGAAGTCTTTAATATTTTCTATTCCTTGTATCTTATTATCATTACAATCAAAACAAATAACACCAATTATTTCATAATTAAGATATATGTTATCGTTTACTTTCATAATGGCTTTTTCAATATCTTTTTTATCACCGATTATTACTAGATGTTGACTATCAATTTTAGAATATAGCCTTTTTCTATTTAAGTGTTTTACAAGGCTTCTTTGAATAAATAAAAGAATAATACTAATTATGAAAAACAGGGCCAAGAAGACTCTTGAGAAGGCAAATGATGATTGAGATATAAACATGTATATTAATACTAAGAATGTTAGATATATTACATATTTAATGGTTTCAAAAAATTCCTTATTATATGGCCTTTGGACTATTTGCCTATAGGGGTCTATCAAAATAGCTAATACTATTTGGGCTATTAATATATTAACAGCTAATCTAGTGTAGATATCTAGATATAGGAAAGTGAATTGGTGTCTTATAATATATGCCAAGATAAAAGCTAGGAAAATGCTTAAAATATCCAATAATAGATATTTTAAGCTCTTAAATCTTTGATTATTGCTTTGATACATGAAACTATTATAACATTCAATTTATGAGCTATTCGGGAATATATTTGTCTCCTTGTACTTTATATAGACCATTTAAATCGTTGTATCTAATAAAGTAGATATAGTCATAGTCCTTATAATCAATTAATTCATTTGAATAGGTGTAGTTATATTTATCTTCTAGATAAAAATGTAAGACTTCATTACCATAGCCAATATTTTCAGATACAACAAGGGTGTTATTGTGGGTTTTTATAGTGTTTGCACATTCTTTATATATCTTACTAGAAGGTAAGAATAATCTAAAGTATGGTGTTTTTAAAAGACAATCACTAGGTTTTATAGTGATGATAGTTAGCAGTGAAAAGATGGCCAAATACTTATAATTAAATTCCATTAATAGCAGTGTAATAATTGATGAAGCGCATATAAAAGAACCCATATAGCGAGAATATGAAGCAAGTCTATTCATTTCTGCTTCCGAAAAACAAAATAGATACATAATATACATTAACAATGCATAGCCTATAAAACTAACTACGATTGAACTGATAATTGATGTTTTTGTTCTTTTGTTGTCTGCGTGTTTTTTAAATAATATTATTAATATTATTATCAAAAGCATTACATAAGATAGCCTTAAAAATCCTACCGCAATACTTTGTCCAAAAATATTTAATATTTTATTTGTTTGTATAATTCCACTAGTAAGAGATCTGCCAAATAAAGATAACAAATAATTATTAGAAGTGCTTTTTTGTATACCTTCAAGTCCGTTAAATATAGATAATACATCTAATTTAGCGAAATCAAATTGTTTATTTATTTCAATATCTTTAATTAATAGATTCCATGATTCATATGTAAGTAATGGAAATATCATTAAATAAGATAACTTGATAATAAATTCTTTAGTTTTATTAAAATATAGGCATATAAATAAAAATAATATTACTAAATATAAGGCAATACTTATTTGTTTAGTAAGAATAAACATCGATAAAGATAATACTAATAATATAAAGTTATATTTATTATCTTTTACTTTTAGTGTTAATAAGAATAAATAGACATAATATAACATCATTGGATAATCAGTATAGATAGAACCTAGTGTGTTTTCTTGATAATCAAAAGTTACCATAAGTAGAGCACTAATTATCATTAATAATAATGTTTTCTTTATATCTTTCTTATATGAATCAATATAGTAAATAAACACTATTGATACTTCAAATACATGTATTGATAAAGTTATGATTGCTTCATTGAAGGAATTAGAAAGATAGCACCATAATAGTTCAAATAAGGAGAAGAAGGGCGGATATTCTTTATGGGCAAAAGATAGCGTATCAAAGCTATAAAAAATATTTTTATAGTACATACTTTTGACAAAGTGGCCCCAGTGTGAGAACTCATCATAGATATTAAATTCTCTTTTGTAGTTGTATAGGGCTAATACTAGAAATGATATGATAAATAAGTAAAAGCCATTGGTTAAATATCTATCTATGAAGTCTTTGTTTTTAATATTTCTTATTAATAGATATAGCCCAAATAAAGCTAATATTAGTAATAAATAGAAGCCTATCAAGAAGGATTTAAAGATAATTTGTGATAAGTATAATACTAATACTGATGATATAAATACTAGTGGTAAACTTTTGCCATAATTACTTTCCTTGATATAGTATGTTGGAATAATGATTAAAAAGTTAAAAAATAGATAAATTGTAATTAGCGAAATGACATAATTCATAAGTTTATTTGATAGTTAAAATTCTTTCGTGTTCTTTAATTTGTTCTTTTGTGAATCTCATTTTAATTTTCTTACAAGGGTTTC
>CAVAWS010000117.1:0-3664 GCA_963592455.1 Paratractidigestivibacter sp.
AAGGAAGTATTATCATAAGTAAACGATATAATACTCCAAATATAAAATTTCTTTTGGCGTTTTTAGTTCTCTCTAATTGCATAAGTCTTCATATACCTTTCTTGTTTCCATTGCGCATTTTTCCCAAGAAAAGTCTTTTTCAATTTCTAATCCTCTTTTAATAAGCTCTTGTCTTTTATTTTCATCATAAATAACTGACCTTATTTTAGCAGTCATATCATTAATATCCTCACCATTAAAATATACTGCCCCATCTTTGGCAATCTCTGGAAAACAAGAAGCATTTGCGCAAACTACTGGACAACTTGAGGCAAATGATTCAAGCAATGGTATGCCAAATCCTTCATAAATAGAAGGATAAACAAAACATAGGGCATTCTTATACATATGATATGCCTCATAATCCTCAAAGAAATGGCTAGTAATTCTATCTTCTATACCTAATTCTTTAAATAAATCAATTTCTTTTTTATTAAACTTAGAACCACCACACAAAATACTTAAATCTTTATCTTCATTTAATAACGGAACACAAGCTTTAATAAAATTCTTAAAGTTTTTATATTCAGCATCCCTAGCACCAATAAATAAAATATATTTCTTTGGTAAATCAAAAGTAATTTTCTTATCATTTGGTTTTAAGCTATTGCCATGGTATACCACCACAATTTTATCCTCTGGAATATCAGGATAAAACTTTAAAATATCCTTTTTAGTATTATAAGAAACTGCGATAATCTTATCTGATTTATATATATGTTCTTTTTTATTCTCAATAGTATTAGTACCATCTTGCATATTAAATATTTCATAATTCATATCATGAACAGTGGTAACTATCTTTCCTCTATATCCCTTTAGTATAGAAGGGTCATAATAGGTCGCATGAATAATGTCATATCTTTTTATTTTATGTAACATAGTATAAAGCTTGTTAAGTGTAATAGCGTATCTACTAGGATCAAACTCTAGTCTTTTAATCTTAAAGTAATCCTTAAAATAAACATTCTTAGTCACAAGGCAACTAACATCTACATCGTCGCCCTTATCTCTTAAAACTCTAGCCACTTCATAAAAGTATCTAGAGATACCTCCAAACTTTTGACTTAATATTTGATAATCATATAAAATTTTCATAACTTACACCTATCCAAAACAATTATATCTTAATGCATCAAATAGCAAAAAACAGTCTATTTTCTACTTTAAGCACATATAAATCAAATTCTTCCCATAACCTTTTTCCATAATCTCATAAAAGGATTTAATAAAAAATATGGAACATAACCAAAAAATATAAATGTAAGCGAATCATATAAATTGCAATGAGGAAATTCAGCCAATTTTGTTGTATCTCTTAATTCTTTCTTATGTTTCTTAATTAATTCTTTATATATGCCTTTATCATTACTATAAAACATTGAAATAATCACATATCTTAGTGTACAAGCTAAATGTAGTAACAAGTTTTGATGAGTGTCGAAGTTATTATTAAAATCATTGATCATCTTATTTATTGCATCTATACAAGTCAGTCTAGATACACTAAAAGCATTAGAAGTAACACTTCCTTCTCTTTTATTAACAAACCATAATAAATCATCTATATATTTAGCTTTTCTTATATAGTGAAGATAATTAAACACAAACAAACCATCTTCAATATTAGTAATTGTTTCATCAAAATAAATATTATTATTTTTAATAATATTTAAATCAAATAATTTAAAACAAGCAGAATCCAAGTAATATTGTTTCTTAGATGCACAAGTCAAAATATAATTTTTACCAAGAATAGTAGAATCATAATGCTTAACTTCTTTTATTTCACCATTTATATAATTACAGTAATTACACATCACTAAATCATTATCATCGATATTATCAATTAATATTTCTATAGCATTATCTTTCAACCAGTCATCGCTATCCAAGAAGATACAATAATCACCATTACTATTTTTAATACCAAGATTTCTAGTAGCACTAACACCAGTATTATCTTTTCTATATAAGTGTATTCTATTATCCTTTTTTGAATATTCTTCTACTACTTTACATGTATTATCTATAGACCCATCATCAACAACGATTATCTCTATATTTTTATAAGTTTGATTAATGCAAGATTCTATTCCCTTGGCAACATAATTTTCAACATTATAAGTAGGAATGATTATAGAAACTAATTTATTCATGTTTTACTCCACACAAGTAACCAAATATAGTAAGCGGCATACAAATCAAAACACAATACATATATCTAAATTCACAAAATACTGGACTAGCTATAAGTAATGTTGCGATGATGCATAATAAAGGTAAATAAATAATACTAACTTTCTTTTTATTTTTCTTAGCTAAAGTAAATAAGATAAGAAGTATCCAAGTATATAATCCTGTACTTCTGATAAGTGGAAGTAATGCTATATCGCCACAAAATAGCCATAAATAACCCATGAATAATAAATATAAAGGCTTTATAAAAGATATAGTTACAAGGCCCAAATCATTATTTGAAATCTTTTCGGAAAACCATCCATAATCATATCCACCATTATAATAGCCTCTGGTTTGATCTATATAAGCCTTTATATAAGAAATTGGATGCTTAATAAACAATTTAAACCAATCACTTATAAATTCTTTCATATTAAAATTATCAGTCTTCATAATATTTTTAATAGGATCAGAAATATAAGATAAATAACTTTCTTTTACTGCATCTACATCTAAATATTTACTAATAATTTTTATTTCATCTTCACTTAAATCATCATCCACTACAACTCTAGCTATTTGTTGAAGAGGGATAGATAAGGACTCGCTAATAGAAGGACATTCATATGTATTGTTTATTATTAAATTAAAGCTTAAAGATAATATAGTACATATGATCAAACAAATACTGATTTTTTTATAATCTTTAAATTTAAAAATAATAAACAATAAAGCAAACAATATAAAGGCATACAAGCCATTAGTTCTAAATAAACAAAAGCCTATTCCACCAACAAAAAGCAATATTAAATTATTACCAATCTTATATATTTCTCTAAATAAAGAAGTAATAAAAAGTAATACAAATCCCGCAAATACCACATCTTTCCAAATAGTAAAACTATAAATAATATTAAAAGGAAGAAATAAGAAAATAATATAACTAATAATTAAATATTTCTTTTTTAGTCCTATTTCATATAAAGTGGTAAACATATAAGAAACACATAAAGATATAAATAATATTTGTATTAATGAACAAACAAATACGCCAGTACTTAAATCATTAAATAAAGAAATTATTAACTTTAATATCCAAGTATGAAGTATAGGATGAACGGTATTATATTCATTTGTTAATCCCATACTTACTTGCCATAAACTATCTGGAGTAAGTATTCCAGGATACATACATAGTATTAATATCAATGAATAAAAAATGAACATTATTAAACATAATTTAATAAATACTTTATTTTTCTTGTTTAAATCATTATATGTAAATAACTTTATTTTACTTAAATAAGCATCTAAGCCACTTACTAAGCCATAAAAAACATATGTTCCAGATATAATTAATACCACAAAGATAATTGTCTTAAAAACATTTAGTAATGCAACTAAGCCATTAACAGGAAAGCTTAAAACATCTAAAATACTATAG
>CAVAWS010000118.1:0-3106 GCA_963592455.1 Paratractidigestivibacter sp.
ATGTAAGAGATAAGGATGGTGTTGATGGTGCCTTTATGATTTGTGAGATGTTTGCCTATTATAAGACCCAAGGTATTTCTTTACTTGATAAGTTAGATGAATTATATAGAACTTATGGATATCAAATAAATAGCTTGGGGTCTTATGAATTTGATGGTTCTAGTGGTTTTAAGAAGATGCAAGATATAATGGCTAACTTTAGAACTAATCCCTTAGATAATATCAATGGTATTAAAGTAGAAAGATGTTTAGACTATAGTTTAGGACTTGATGGTTTACCTAAATCTGATGTCTTAAAATATTATCTAGCTGATAAGTCAAGTGTAGTAGTTAGACCAAGTGGCACTGAGCCTAAGCTTAAGACTTATGTTTCTACTCTTAGAAAGACAAAAGATGAATCAATTAAGGCAAATAAAGAATTAGCTGATTCTTTAAAGGTTTTCTTTAAATAAAGTTAAAAAGCCAATTTATGAACAAAAAGATATTTCTATTAATAGCGAGTATCATATTCTATTTATATTTAGATGCTAAATACTTTTTTCTATTGTTTTTTGAAGTGGTTGTTTCTTATTTAATCGCAAAGAAATTAGAAAAAAAGAAAAGTAAAGCATATCTAATCAGTGGTATAGCTATTGTAGTTTCTATATTGGCTTTTTTTAAATACTTTGGTTTTATAGTTAAAAGTATAAGTTTAAGCCTAAATATTTTAATGCCTATAGGCATATCATATTATAGTTTTAAAATAATTAGTTATCTGATTGATACTTATAAAAGTACAATAAAACATAAGGTATCTTTTCTTGATTATTTTATTTATGTAAGCTTTTTTCCCCAAATTCTATCAGGTCCCATTTCTAGGCCAAATGAAATAATTGATCAATTAAATAAGAAAAACACCATCACCAAAGAAAAAATAGCCCAGGGAATTATATTTATATTAGATGGACTATTTAAAAAATATGTAATAGCCAATAGAATAGCGAATTATACAAGTTTAGTATTTGGTGGATATGCTAGCTATCCTAGTCTTGCCCTATGGCTTTGTATGTTTTTGTTTTCTATACAACTATATTGTGATTTTGATGGTTATAGTAAAATCGCTATTGGTGTATCAAAGCTACTTGGTTTTGATATTGCGGATAATTTTAAAACACCATATTTTTCTTATAATATTAAACAATTTTGGAAAAGATGGCATATTTCTTTATCAAGTTGGCTAAAAGATTATATTTATATACCACTAGGTGGAAGTAAATGTTCTAAGTTTAGAAGTTATATAAATGTTTTAATAACATTTGCGATAAGTGGAATATGGCATGGTAATACTATTAACTATCTTATTTGGGGAGTCTATCATGGAATCGCTAATATCTTATCTTTTAAAAAGCCTAAAAATAAGTTAGATAATTTCTTTAAAAGCTTAGGTACTTTTATTGTGGTAAGTTTTGGTTGGGTTATTTTCTCTATTCAAGATCTAAAAAGTATTATCTTATATATCACTAAGATGTTTAAGGGATTTTCTTTGTCTTACAATGATATAGTTTCTTCAATCTTTCCATTTACTAATGACTATAGTTGTTCAGCCTATTTTTTATGTATATGTATTCTTATTTTTATCTTGTTTATTTTTGAATTAAATGATCAAAATAATAAAGGCAGGATTTCTATAAGAATTATTATTTATATCTTAGCCATTGCCTTATTTGGTGAATTTGGTACTAGTTCCTTCTTATATGCAAACTTTTAAAATGAAAAAGCTACTAAAAACAATAGCGCTTGCCTTACTTATCTTGATTATGTTGTTATTGGTTAAGAATAACTATTCTTTTATATTGCTTAATAATGCCACATATGGCAGTACTAATATAATAAGCAAAGGTGAGATAAATAATTTATTTATTGGTTCATCTATGTTTAGGCAAGGAATTGATATTCAAACACTTCAAGATAACAAGGAAGATAACTATATTCTTTCTTATAATGGAAATAGTCCATATCTTGAGTATTATGAATTATTAAATCTTTTAGATAATAATGTAAAAATTCATAATCTATATATTGATATGTATGTTTATAGCATGTATCAAGCACCTAAGATAAGTGATGAGAAATTGTTATTAGAATTTAATATTAAACAAAAGAAAGAAATTTTATCTAAAATTGGAGGCAGTTTCTCTCTTTTATATGAAACATATGTCACAAGTAATAATGAATTTATTATCACTTACCCAATTAATAATCAAATAGTTAATGGCATATTCTATAAGGGCGGCTCTTTATTAATGCCAAGTGGGCAGACAAGCGAAGTATTAGATAACTCATATATTTATAACTTGTCTGGTGATATGAACCCTATTCAAGAAGAATATTTAATCAAACTAATTAACTTGGCTAATGATAATAATATAAATCTAACTTTTATAGAAACCCCTAAGTATAAAACAGTTAAAAATAATGAATCTTATCAAGAAGCGATGGAAAAATATAAGGCACTATTAGATAATTTAGATGTTAAATATATTATCAATTCTGATGAGTCTTATTCTTTCTTAAATGATAATCCTGAATATTATTTTGATAATATTCATTTATCTTATAAAGGAAGAGTAGCTTTTACTAATATTCTTTTAAATTACATTAATTGATTTTCTAAATGCACAATTATTGTTTATATCAAGTATGGCTTAAAACTAGCACCAGTCATTTATAAATTAGGTTATCAGGTGAAAATACTTTACTCTTTTGTGCCTTGCTTTATCTATTTAATGAATTCCCAATGGCCATTATTTCCGCTACCTACAAACTTTAGGTTATTTATTTCTTTTATAGTCCTTTCAATGGTCTTTACACTGACTCCAGCTTCATCAGCGATAGCTTTTCTTGTGATCTTGTCGTTATTTTTAACTTTTTCTTTGATGAACTCCGCAAGAGCCGCTTTATCGTGAGCGACATCGTGAGCGACATCGTGAGCGACATCGTGAGCGACATCGATAGCTCCAACTTTTTGAGTTGCTGCCTTCTTTAAAGGAACAATTGTTCTAAATATATTTCCTTCCTCAAATAATGGGCTTTGTTTAGAATAAAGGAGTGTATATTTGTAAGTATT
>CAVAWS010000119.1:0-2882 GCA_963592455.1 Paratractidigestivibacter sp.
TACATAATATACATTAACAATGCATAACCTATAAAGCTGACTATTATTGATGAAAGGATAGAAAGCTTATATCTTTTATTATCTTTTATTAGAATAATAATAAGTAATATTATTAATATAAAAAATACAACATAAGGTATTTTTAATAATCCATTAGTCAATTCTTTAGTAAATAGTGCTGAAATATAATTATCAGAAGTACTTTTTTGAATACCTTCAAGTCCATTAAAAATAGATAAAACATCTAGTCTAGCCAAATAAGATTGTGTAAGTGCATTAATATCCTTAGTTATATAATGCCATGACTTATATGTAAGTAAAGGAAATAATATTAAAGAAGATAGCTTAATAATAAATTCTTTAGTTTTATTAAAATATAAACATATAAATAAAAATAATATTACAAGATATAAGGCAATACTTATTTGTTTAGTAAGTATAAACATTGATAAAGATAATACTAATAATATAAAGTTATATTTATTATCTTTAACTTTTAATGTTAATAAGAATAAATAGACATAATATAACATCATTGGATAATCAACATATATTGAAATAATAGCATTTTCTTCATAATCAAGCGTTACCATTATTAAAGCTGAAATAACCATTAAAATTAATGTTTTCTTAAAGCTTTTATTATATGTATCTACATAGAATGTAAATAATGTTGATACTTCAAACACATGTATAGATAAAGTAATTATTGATTCATTGTATGAATTTGTTATGTAACACCATAGTAGTTCAAATAAAGAAAAGAATGGTGGGTATTCTTTGTGATAGAAGTGCATAGTATCAAAACAATAAAATATATTATTTCGATACATACTTTTTATAAAAGGACCCCAATGAAGAAACTCGTCATAGATATTAAAACATTTTTTATAATCATAGATAGCCAGTACTACAAGAATAATAATAAATAAATAGAATCCATTTGTAAGATATCTATCTATAAATTCTTTATTTTTAATATTTAATATTAAAGTTATTAATCCTAATATTGATAATATTATTAATAAATAGAATCCTATATAGAATGATTTAAATATTATTTGTGATAGATACAATATTAATACACTACCGATAAATATTAATGGTAAGGATTGTCCATATTTAATATTTTTAATATATTTAATTGGTAATACTATAAGGCTATTAAAAAAGATAAATATCAAAATTAATTCAAATAAATAATCCATAAGTATTCCCTTTTATTTAGATGCATCCTCATGATAATTATCTTCAGTATTAACGGCCCAAATGTTGGTTTTATCTATGATGTTATTTTTGATGTTAAAAACAGCTTCAAAAGAAGTACACATCGAATGATCAATGTTGTTATATCTATGTTGGCCATTTCTTCCAACACAATATAGATTTGGGATTGTGTTAATGTAATCTATTAAAGTTTGAATTTCTTCATATGTGTCAAAATATGCTGGATATGCTTTTTTAACTCTTTCAACATGTGTATCTAAAACATTATTTTTTGAATCAATTAGTCCTAGTTTAATCATTTCATCTATCGCAAAAGATGAAAATTGTTCATCATTCATATTCCAATATTCATCATTTTCTTGTACAAAATATTCAAGCCCTATCCATATTGTATTTTCTAAGTCTTTAACCATATAAGGTGACCAGTTGTTATAAACTTGAATTCTTCCCATTTTTACATTTCTATCTTGTACATATATCCAATTGTCAGGTATGATATTTCCGATTGTTTTGATATTTGTTTTGTTTTGAAGTTTTAATTTATTAACTAAAACACCAAGAGTCATATAGTCTCTATATGGAAGCCCACTAGCTATTTCTAATTCTTTTGATGGAACATTGTTCATTCCCATTACAAGGTCTTTAAGTGGCATTGAAGAGATAATAATATCACCGTTTATTGTGTAGTCTTTTCCATTTTGAAGATATGTTAAACTATCAATTTCATTGTTTTTATTTTTATTAATTCTAATAACTTTTGAGTTTTTTAAAATTTCTCCACCAAGATTTTTGATTTCATTTGCTGTTATATCCCAAAGTTGTCCAGGACCTAATTTTGGATAACTAAATTCTTCAATTAAAGATGTTTCAACTTTTTTGTTTTCTTTTTTAAAAGTCTTATTAAATATATCTTTTATTACTGCTGAAATAGATAAACCCTTTACTCTTTGTTTACCCCACGATGCATCTATTTCGCTTGGGTGTCTGCCCCATAGATTTTCTGTGTAATATTCAAAAAACATGCTATATAATTTTTTTCCAAAACGATTGATATAAAAATTTTCTAGATTGTTTTCAGGTAGTTTATGAACCATTGA
This sequence comes from Paratractidigestivibacter sp., assembly GCA_963592455.1. Lineage (GTDB taxonomy): Bacteria > Bacillota_I > Bacilli_A > RF39 > UBA660 > Aphodocola. Next base: position 2,325 of record CAVAWS010000119.1, read on the forward strand.
ATATAAGTAGCTAAAACCACATTTCATAGTATTAACAAACCCCATATTTGCAAATGTTTCTTTTTTCATTGAAATAGGATAATCATAGAATTTGTTCATAAATAAAATCCTAGAAATTCGATGTCTTCTTAACATTACTCTATCTGTTTTTTCTGGATCTGGCCCACCTTTTTTAATATCAATATCTCTGTCTAGTTTAATATCATCATAAGGTTTATAGCCTTGTGTAGGAAGCATGTTTTCCCACCACTTGTTAACTTTAGGTACTTTTGAAAAAAACCTGTGGCCACCCATATCCATACGGTTACCTTTATAATTTACTGTTTTAGATATTCCACCAAAACAATCACTTTCTTCAAGTATCGTTACTTTATATTCTTTCGAATCTTTTAATAATTCATATGCTGCCGTAAGACCAGCTGGTCCAGCCCCTATAATGAGTACGTTTTTCATTTTTCCTCCAAAATATATGTTAAGTTAATTATTTATATAAAATCTTTTCATGTTCTTTAATTTGTTCTTTTGTGAATCTCATTTTAATTTTCTTACAAGGGTTTC
>CAVAWS010000120.1:0-2782 GCA_963592455.1 Paratractidigestivibacter sp.
CAATATTATTAGCAGACCCAGTTACAGAAATAGCAACAACTAAAGTAATTAAAATAATAAATAACTTAAAAAATAGTAATACTCCTACCCTACTTTATAAATTTAATTCTTATGAAATTTGGAATAAACTACAGAAACCAAAAGACATATTTAAAAATTCCAATATATATTTGTGTAATAAAACATATTTAGAAGATATATGCGAAGCAACTAAAAATTATAAATACTTATATGATATAAAGTATGTAATTATAGATAGTTTAATAGAAATAAATACAAAACAGACTTATTGTTTAGGCAGAGGAGATATAATATCAATAATAATACAAGAATTAAAGAAACTTACACAGAAACTAGATATATCAATTATAGCAACAGCACCAACAAAAGCAAATATTTGCAAATTAGAAAAGGACGACATCAAGTTATTATCTTATTTTTGCAAAGTAGAAAAAGCAAAAGATTATGTGGATAAAATTATAATATTAGAAAAAGAAATAAAGAATGAGGAATGAAAATATGAAAACAAATTTTGAAAATTTAGATAAAGTAATATCAAAACTTAATAATTCAAGTTTAACTATAATAGCTGGACGTCCTAGTATGGGAAAATCAACCCTAGCTTTTAATATAGCTACAAATGTAGTCAAAAAAGAAGGAATACCAGTAGCAATATTTAGTTTAGAAATGTCTAAGAAATATATATGTAATAACTTTATTGATAACAGTTTAGGAGATACAAAAATTATAATAGAAGAAACGCCTGGAATTTCGGTAGAAAATATTAGAAAAAAGTGCATAAGATTAAAACAAGAAGAAAATATAGGTTTAGTAGTAATTGACTATCTACAACTAATTTCAACAGAAGAAAAAGCTGATAGAAAGCAAAAAATATCAACTATAAGTCAAGTATTGAAACATTTAGCAGAAGAATTAAATATATCTATTATTGTAACTAGTCAGTTATCAAGAGAACCAGATATAAGATTTAAAGCAGGTCAAAATCCAAGACCTACATTAAAAGATTTTGGATACTCGTCAGATATTGTTGAATATGCAGATGTAATAATGCTATTATACAGAGAGGATTATTACTACCAAAATGGTGATAAAAAGAATATCTTAGAAATAAATATTGCTAAAAATAAAAATGGTGGATTAGGAATAATAGTAGTGAATTATAATAGATAAAATGATTATAAAGGTGTAAAAAGTTACACCTTTATTTTATAAACTAAAATTATAATAAGATTTATCAATTTCATCTTGTGAAATACCAATGTATCTAAGAGTAATACTAGGTGAACTATGATTAAATATTTCTTGTAAAAGTGCTACATCGTGATATTGTTGATAATGGTGATAACCAAATGTTTTTCTCATTGTGTGTGTACCAATTTCAGTAAGACCAATATTATTCCCAGCAGTTACAATTATTCTATATGCTTGTGAAGCAGTAATAGGTTTATTATTCCCTTTTTGGCTTTTAAATAAATATTCACCAGCATACATATTTTTTGTATATCTATCTAATTCTGCAAATAATCCATTTGTAATTGGAAATTTCTTATTCTTTTTTGTTTTCTTTTCTATAATAGATATATGAGATTTCATACTGCCGTCTTTGTTTCTAATGTCATTACGATTAAGCCTTAAAATGTCAGAAATTCTAAGGCCTGTATTTATACCAGTATAAAAAAGCATATAATCCCTAGTTCCATTTTTCCTTAATTCATTTTTCATTTCCTCTAATTTTTCTTTATCTCTAATAGGTTGAACAAAGTTCATAAAATCACCTCCATTACTAATATTGTAACGCGTTTAATGCAATAATGGAGCGCCTTATAATACATTTTTTTAGAAAAGTTTTGTAACAAATCTTTGTAAGTATTGAAATATAAAGAAAAATCAACATTTAATAAAATGCAATAAAATAACCATTGTATTGCGTTTTCTAATTGAAGAAAAACTTATTTAATGATACAATAAAAGCAAATATAATTTTAATATGGGAGAAATAGTAATATGGAAATAAATGAAGAAAAGATAAAACATTACATTAAAAGAGGTTATATTGATATAAATGACCACGCTAAATTTAAGTATATAGTAGAAATACTAAGATTATTTAATATTAAAGTAGACGGCTGGATGAGAGGCAGTTATATTCTTAACGAAAATGAAGGAATAATGTTTACAAAAGTTAAAAATGAAAATTGGACAGACACTATTGATGAACAATATATGTATGAGCTTTGCAATTCACAAGAAGATAAGCCAATAGCAAGAAGGAACGATTATTGGGGAGATAAAACAATATATGTTTTTCGTAAAGAATTAAATGATGACTATGAATTTATAGGCTGTTTTAAACAAGATGTAAATAAAATTGATGAATTATTTAGACAAGGTGTAAACAACCAAAGGCCATATAAAAAAATCAGTCCAAGAGTTGATTTAACAAAATTTAATAAAAAATAATCTGGGAGAATTACAATGTATTATTATACATATATGCTAAGATGTGAGGACAATTCTATATATACCGGTATGACAAATAATTTAGATAAAAGAATAAGTCAACATTTATCAAAAAATGGTGCAAAATATACTAAATCACATAATGCAATTAGACTAGAAGTAGCTTGGAGAAGTAAAGATAAATCGTTGGCTTGTAAGTTAGAATATCAAATAAAACAATTAACAAAGAAACAAAAGGAAAATTTAATAATTGGTGAGAAGTTATCCACATATTTAGCAGGAATTGTGGATTGTAGAAGAT
>CAVAWS010000121.1:0-2059 GCA_963592455.1 Paratractidigestivibacter sp.
TTTAAATGCTGCTACCGATAGTGGACTTAATGTTCCAGGAGATATTGAAGTTGTTTCAATGATTGGTACTAAATATTCACATATCTTACGTCCTTCTATTTCTAATTTTTATATAGATATGCAAGAAGTTGGTAAAAGAAGTATGTATATGTTGATTGATTTAATTAAAGGAAGATTAAACGATAAATTATATAAATTTGAATCTAGATATGTTAAAAAAGATTCTACTAATTTTTAATTTAATTTGAATAAAATTTAATTTAGATTATAATAAATAAGTCTTTTTTAAGGAGTTAAATAATTATGGACGTTTATGAAACATATATAAGAACTATTGTTGATTATCCAATTAAAGGTATTAAATTTAGAGATATTACACCTTTACTTGCAAATGGTGATGCTTTCCATCAAGTTATTATGGATTTAAACAAAGAATTACCAAGTTACGATAATTGGGATAAGATTATTGCTGCAGAATCAAGAGGATTTATCTTTGCTGCTCCTTTATGTTCAATGAATAATAAAGGTTTAGTTTTAGCTCGTAAAGCTGGTAAATTACCACTTGTTGGATATAGAAAATCTTATACATTAGAATATGGTGAAAATACAATTGAAATCCCAAAAGACGCAATTAAACCTGGAGATAGAGTTATTATTTTAGATGATTTAATTGCAACTGGTGGTAGTGCTAAAGCAATGGTTGATTTAGTTGTTGAAGCAGGTGGAATTCCAATCATGGGATTATTCGTTATTGAATTAAGATCACTCCAAGGATATAAACAACTTGGAATCCCAGTTACATCAATTGTTAATTATGGTTTACATAAAGGTGATAAATTAAGACTTAATGGTAAAAAGTTCCCTATTGGAAAATATGAAGATAAGGTTGATGAAAATGATATCTTAGTAGTATTTGAAGATGGTTCTAAAGAAGTCGTTAATAAAAATGAAATTATCGCTATTGTTCAAAATGGCGAAAATGGTAGACAAACATATATTAAATATAGAGATTAATCACTATTTTTAATATAAAATCTACTTAAAAAATTAAGTTCTAAAAATTTTAAAAAAATTTCAAAAAAAGGTTGCTTGATGTTTAGGTACGTGCTATAATACTTAAGCATTAAGCGAAATGGACCAGTGGTGTAGCGGTTAACATGCCACTCTGTCACAGTGGAGATCGCGAGTTCGATTCTCGTCTGGTCCGCCAAATTTAGCTTAATTGGCCCGATAGCTCAGCAGGTAGAGCAAAGGACTGAAAATCCTTGTGTCCCCAGTTCGACCCTGGGTTGGGCCACCATTATATTTAAAGATTCTCTGATTAAGTTCAGAGTTTTTTTATACCTTTTTTCTTATTCAAAATATCTTTATAATATTTAATGTATTAAATAAGAGGAAGTATTTATGAAATATTCTACTAAAAATGATTTTTATCCAAGTTTCTTTAAAGGAGTCGCACATCGAGGACTCCACAATGAAAAATATACCGAAAATGGATTAAACGCATTTAAAAATGCAATCAATAATGATTTTAATTTTGAACTTGATATTCATTTAACTAAAGATAATGAATTAATTGTATGTCATGATAGTGATTTAAAAAGAACATGCAACAAAGAGGGAATTATTGAAGAATTAACTTTAAAAGAAATTAAAGAAAATTATAAGTTACTTGATGGAGAAGAAGTTCCTACTTTAAAAGAAGTATTAAAATTAAATAACGAAAAAGAAACAATCGTTATTGAACTAAAACCTAGAAAAAATTATAAAAAGTTAGCGTTAAAAGCGTTAGAAGAAGTAAAAGATATTAAAGATAAAAAGAAAATAACTTTTATATCTTTTGATCCTAGATGTTTAGTATTTTTAAAAAATAAAGGTTATCAAATTGGACTACTTTTATCCCATACTAGAAAAGACGTTGTATTATGTCATAAATGGTTTAACTATTTAGATATTGATGAAGAATTATTAGAAGATAAAAGAATCCAAAAATATCTTAAAAATAAACATATTGTAAATGTATGGACTATTAGAGATATTAATAAATATAAAGAATTAA
>CAVAWS010000121.1:2159-2527 GCA_963592455.1 Paratractidigestivibacter sp.
TAAACATATTGTAAATGTATGGACTATTAGAGATATTAATAAATATAAAGAATTGAAAGAAAAAGTATCTACAATTACTTTTGAATTAATTGAACCTAGTGAAGTTAAAGAATTATATAAGTAAATTTAATATTTAATAATGTGAACATTTAATAATTTTTATATTTGACATATATGTTTATTAATCATAAAATTAAAAAAAGGAGTTAATTTTATGAAAATTAAAATATTATCATGTACGTTTTGCTTTATTTCACTAAGTTGTTCGTCAATTACTAGCAATATTAACATTTATAGCGCAAATAATAATCCAAATAACAGGTTTTCATATTTAAAAGAATCAATTTCTGATTGGAATGATGCTGACT
>CAVAWS010000122.1:0-2112 GCA_963592455.1 Paratractidigestivibacter sp.
CAATAATTTAAAACAAAGCCAGGATGCGGAATATGAACGTTTATTAAGCCAAAATCAGGCTGAAATAAGCAATTTAAATAAAGAAAACGATCATTTAAGAAATACTCTTGAACTAAAAAAACAAGAAGAAAATAAGCGTATCATTCAAAATGAAAATGAATACAATAGTTTATTAAATGATATTGCTTTAACTAAGGAAGTATATAGTCAAGAAGAGACTAAGACTTTTGGGGAAATCAATGATAAGTTAGCATATAAAGATAATGACTTTAAAAGTAAGTTTTCTAGTTTATTAAATAAGATGGATGAAGCATATAATTTAGAGAAAACAGCTCAAGAAAAAGAAATAGAGAGTCTTAATTATCGCGTTAGTAAGGAACAAGAAGAATATAATAAACGCAAACTATATCTTGTTGAACGTTATAACAATGCTGAAAAAGAATTTAAACGTATAACAGAAAAACTTCAAAATGATAACAGAGAATTAGAAACTAATGCTTTAAATATCGAGAAAGAGCACAATGAGAAAGCAGATACTTATAAAGAAGCTATCAATGCCCTTATAAAAGCACATAAGGAAGATTTAGAGGCTAAAGAAAAACAGTTTAAAATTGATATTGACGAAATAAATAATCAGGCTGAGGAAAAGATTAATAAACTTTTAGAAGAAAAAAAAGATGTTTTAGAACAAATTAATGATACTGATAAAAATATTAATCTTGCTAAAGATGAATTTGCTGCTTATTTAAAAGAAATGGAAAATAAGAAGACTTTAACTATTAAACAACATAGCGAAGTTTTAAATTTGCTTAATAAGGAAATTGAAACTAGCAAACTAGATTTGCAAAAGTATTTGAAAGATGTTGAAGAAAATAAAAAACAACATGATCAAAAGATGGCTGAGCTTGAAAAAGAAAAAGAAGATTTAAAATTGTCTTTTAATAGTAAACTAGAAGAACTTAATTTAGATTTTGAAAATCAAAGTAAAACTTTAGAAGATACTTATAACAATAATGTAGCGAATGCAAATACAAATCATGAAGAAGCTTTAAAACAATTAAAAGATAAGTTTGATGAAAAGATTAAGGCCATTGAAGAAAAAAGTGCAGAGCTTAAAAATACTTTTGAAGCTGATAAAGCTAGTATAAAAACAAAAAAAATTGAATTAGAAGAAGAAACAAATAATGAAATAGCTCGTTTACAGACTTTAAGAAGCGACTTATTAAAACAAATTCAATCCATAAAAGATGCTATGGATAATGAAGAAGCTGATTATAAAGATAAAGTTGTTCAACTTGATAATGATCATACCGATAATTTAAATGCTCTTGATATAGAATATAAGAAACATGTTGAAAATTTAAAGAATGACTTTAATGATCAACAAAACGCTTATGATGAAGTTAAAAATAACTATGCAATCAAGCTTGATGAATATAATCATTGTGTAAATGAAATTAATAATTCAAAAAAAGAAATCGAAAAACAACATAAAGAATTATTAGATAAACAAAAGAAGGTAGAAGATGAAGCTAATGATAATTTGACTGTTGAAAATAATAAGTATAACGAGGAAGTTAATAACTTTAATATTTTAAATAATAAACTAGAAGATAAGCTTAAAGAAAAACAAAGCGAAGTAAGTTCTTTTAAACAAGAACTAAATGATCTTTTAGTTAACAAACAAAATGAAATCAATAGTAAGCTTAAAGAAATATCTGATTCTTATAATGATGAGTTAGATAGTATTAAGACAACATACGCTAAAAAACAAGCTGAACTAGAAGAAAACAATAATGCAATCTTAAATCAAAAGAACATCGAATTAGAGACTGTTTCAATTGATTATCAAAGAATTATTGAAGAAAGCAAAAAAACTAAGGATAAGCTTGAATATGACTACAATAATAAATATCAAGAACAACTAAGCAAGACTAATGAAACATTAAAAGAACTCACTGATACAAAAAGCGCTAATGAACTTAAACGCAATGAATTATTAAATAGTTTAAATGCCAAAAAGATGGAACTTGATAAGGATTTGGAAAATAAAAGAAATTCTTATCAAAATCTTCTTAATGGCAAAAAGGAAGCTTTTGAAAGTTTATTAAA
>CAVAWS010000123.1:0-2059 GCA_963592455.1 Paratractidigestivibacter sp.
GTCTTAAAAATATTTAATAATATATCCAAACCATCAATAGGCAAACTTAAAACATCTAAAATACTATAGTTACTAAAAGCTACACAAATTGACAAGATAATAGAAATAATTAAATAATGCTTGTTATAGTTATATTTTCTTTTATAAACAAAAATAACATTTAAGATGCCAATTAATGCATAGACTTCAAAAAAAGAATCGGTCTTACTTAAAAAAGAAAGCCAAAATAAAGTAGATAATATATTAAATAACTTAAAATTATCTTCCATACACTTTAATAAATTCAAACTCACTTTCGCCATGTTTATTAATATCAATTACAAGATAATCAAATAAATTTAGTTCTTGTAAATTACCACTTTTAATTATTATTTCATCAAGAGATATATTGTAATCATCATCATAAATCGATAAACTAATTTTTCCTATACTAGTATCGATATCAAAAGATGAACCTAATTTAATACCATAATTTTCGCTATTATTTTCATTTATAACTTTTAGTTCATTTTCACTTATAACTACAACACTATTTTCGGTACCTATCTTATTTGAAATATATAGTTCTATATCGTTTTTGTTTAGCCAAGTTGTTGGGATCGTTATTGTATCAACACCATAATATCTATTCCAAGAATCATTTGTCCAATAATCTTTATCATCGGTTATATCTCCAACCTTCATTATTGAATCCGGTAGGGAGTTAACATATAAAATATCCCCCCCCTCAAAATTTTTAATAAGTTTCATGCGTTCATCAAAAGAAGATGCATAAGCTTGTGGTTTTCCGTCGCTTAGTTCTTTAAATGTTTTATACCAATTGCAATCTGTCCAACAACATCCAAGCGCAACAAATAACGCAAATAAGATATTTAAAATTATTTCATTACTCAAATCTTTTATATCTATGTATTTATATAAAATATAACAACTTGAATAAATTATTAACACTGTTAATGAAATGATTAAATAAGCATAAATTGCGTCTATAACTCTACCCGGTCCTCCAAAACCTAAAGAATAATAAGAAGGTGCAATCATACCACAATAAATTATCCAGGAAATAAACGCATATATTATAGGCGAGACTTTAAAATGCTTATCATTAAAATATTCTTTTTTATAATTAAATAAAGTAAATAAAACTACCGCCAAAAAATAAAAGACAGTATTTCTGCTTATATATTGGCTCATAAAGCCAAAGCTTCTTATAAAAGTTAAAAGAATTGTTTTAATAACACTTGTTTTCCCAAGCATGTTAGATCTAATAGATGTTCCAGGCGCGAGATACATTATGGTAAAACCAATTATCGCAAATAAAAAAGATAAACCAATTTGTTGTTTCTTTTTAAATATTCCGTAAATTGTCAAAAACATCATCATTAGAACATTCATAAAAGAAGTCACTTGGCTGCCTCCAGAAATAAGTAGCGAAAATAGGCAACTTAGAATCAAATACTTCTTATTTTTTAAAGACAAGTATTTTATACAGAATGTTAAATTAATTAAGCTTAAAAATATATAAAACATATAATGGTAAGAACCATTAAACCAATATAGGCCTTGTGCCATATCGGGAATTTGTTGAAAAATTACCGTAAAAATTAATATAGATAAAAATATATAACGTTTATTCTCTAAATTAAGTAATTTATATATTGTCTTAATAAAGTAAATAATTGAAATAAATCCTATAAACATTAACAAAAAAGAACCTATGAAATAATATTTTTCATTTATTACTCCAGGTTGCAAAGACATGATAAATGCGCTAGTGTATGTACCTTGCCAATTATTATAGAAATATACTACCGTCTCTATGGCCTTACTTATCAATCCAAAAATATTCCAGTTCCCGTCCTTTATATATTCGTGTACAAGAGTTGCATAATTAAAATCATCAACCAAAGGTCTACTATATAGAGATGTTAGAATAATTGGTAACATAAATAAGCTTATTAAAATGCCTAATGGTATATATATGTTCTTAATTTTAAATTTCATTTTTGCCCCTTCTTAATATAACTCTTGCTTTATTATAATATAGCTAGGATATAAT
>CAVAWS010000124.1:0-2051 GCA_963592455.1 Paratractidigestivibacter sp.
GTTGTATGGTGTTGTATGTTATGGTATAATAATGGTGAGGAATTATGTATGAAACTATATTATGACCGTAAATCTAAAGATCCTACTTACTTTATACAAATAGGTATAAGAAATGGTAAGAAAACAACTACTAAAAATATTCTTAGAATTGGTAAGCATTCTGAATTATTAAATATAACTAGTGATCCTTTAGCTTATGCCTTAGAAAAAGTAGAAGAATATAATAAAAAATTAAAAGATGAGATGGTTGCTTATACACAAACCATTGATTTTAATGAAAAGATTATTAATAACGGTGATATAGCTTCATCTTCTTTATGTAAGAATATTGGTTATCTTGTATTAAGTAAAATATATTCTGATTTAAATATAAAAGAATTCTTTGAAGATATTTGTAAAGATAAGAAAATAACTTTTGATCCAAATCTTATAAATATGGCTCTAGTAGTTCTTCGTATATTAGATCCTGGAAGTAAGCTTTATTCTAAATCAAAGCTTAATACTCTTTATGGCGATATAGATTTTCCTTATCAAGCTATTCCTAAATATATGGATATCTTAGAAGAAAACTATAACGAATACATATCTTATCTTTTTAAATCAAGTAATAAAGTAATTAAAAGAGATACTAGTGTTTGTTTCTTTGATTGTACAAACTTCTACTTTGAAAAAGAAATGGAAGATGAAGATGTTTATGATGAAGTAACTGGTGAATTAATTAAAGGTTTATTAAAATATGGTGTTTCTAAAGAACATCGTCCTAACCCTATTGTTCAAATGGGACTATTTATGGATAAAGATGGCATACCCTTAAGTATGTCTATTAATTCCGGAAGTGATAGTGAATCAATAAATGCAGTTCCAAGTGAAAAAGAATTAATCAAGATGTTTGAAAATAAAGAAATTATTTATTGTTCTGATGCAGGACTTGGATATACTAATACCCGTGTTTTTAATGATATGGGTGGAAGAAAATTTGTTGTAACTCAATCCGTTAAGAAATTAAGTGATGTATTAAAACAAGCTGTCTTTAATGATTATGATTATAGATTTTCAAAAAATCATAAAAAGACAAGCTTAGAATTTATGAAAACTTTTGATAAGACAGATAATAAATATATAGACTACTATAATGGTTATATTTATAAATCATTTGAAGTAGATAATATGATAGATATTGGTTTAACAGAAATCAAACAATTTAAAAATGGAAAAACAAAAGAAGTTAAATCTAAAGGCGTCTTAAAACAAAGAATCATTATTACTTATAGTCGTAAGATGGCTGAATATCAAAAAAAGATAAGAAATAGACAAGTAGAAAGAGCTAAGGCCTTATTAGAAAATATTGATCCTGAAACTTATAAGAAAGGACCTAATGATATAACAAGATTTATAAAGAAAAAGAAGGTTTCTAATAAGTCTGATTATTATTTAGATGAAGACAAAATAAAAGAAGAAGAAAAATATGATGGCTACTATGCCATTGCCACAAATATCTTTAATAGAAGTGAAGAAGAAATAATTAATATTCAAGCTAGTAGATATAAAATCGAAGATTGTTTTAGAGTATTGAAGACTAACTTTAGTTCAAGGCCTGTTTATCACTATAAAAGAGAAAGAATAAGAGCTCATTTTCTAATATGTTATACAGCACTATTAATATATAGATTACTTGAAGTTAAATTAGATAGAAGTGGTAATCACTTTACAGTTAATCAAATTATTAACACTATCAAGAATATGAATGTCTTAGAAATTGATAAAACCTTATATAGAGCATGTTATACAGGTTCTAATGTATTAGATGCCTTTGAACAATTATTTAATCTAGGACTTAATAGAAAAAACTATTTACCAACTACTTTAAATAAAAAAATAAAAAAATTTTAAAATTATATTTTCCATACAACAATTTATATAAACACAAAGCTAAGAATTAACCCCATAAATAAAGGCTATTCTTAGCTTTTGTTACTTATTAAGTGTTAAAGATGGGATTTTTATAACAAAAGTTATGTACCGAATTTAGGACATAGTAATTAATACAATTT
>CAVAWS010000125.1:0-2017 GCA_963592455.1 Paratractidigestivibacter sp.
CAGGACACACATCATTTCAAAGTACAGACACAGACACACGATATTTCAAAAAGCCTCATTAATTACAAGCCACTTTTTTATATGCAAAATGTTGTGGAAGTCATTTACTAATATTTTGTGAAATTGAATTTTAAATATGATTTTTAAAGTTATAAAAATAGAAAATAATCAGCTAAAATCATTGACATATAACGAGGTGGGGCTTAAGATAATGGGGTAGATGCAAGTAAAAGGGAGGATTAAATAATGAAAAAGTTTTTTACTGTTCTATTATCTGTTTTGATGGTGTCTTGTCTTTGTTTAGCAGCTTCTGCTGAAGATGGATTAGGTGCTACAGGTCCTGTTGCTTCAAGCAGTGAAGAAGTTGTTACCGATAGCACAAATCATGAATACCATACTACAGAAAGCACTGATGAAAATGGTAATAAAGTTTCAATGGTGTTTGATGTAACTTCAGCTGTAACAGCTGGTGTAAGTTCTGAGGTTATTGAAGCTTGTAAAAAAGGTGAAGTTGTTCCATCTGTTAGCAATGCTGTAACTGATGGTTCTTCTGTTGGTTTTGAAGTAAAGCCTATTTGGAATGGCAATGAAGTTGATGTTACTGGTATGGCTGTTACTTTTACATTAAATGTTGGTAGTAAATTTGCTGATGGTACTATAGTTGCTGTTGCCCATTATCATGATGGTGAGTTAGTTGAAACTGATCTTTATGAAGTTGATGGTGGTAAAATTGCAGTTACAACTACAAAGGGTTTCTCTACTTTCTATGTAAGTGAATATAAAGAAGAGGAAAAGAAAGATACTTCTTCTAGTAAAACATATGATGCAAAGGATACAAACCAAGATGGTGTTGTTGATTGTATAGAGGCTAATGGCAAAGGTTGGACTTGGTCTGAAGCTAAGAATGCTTGTGTATATAGAGTAACTAATACTAGTGTTAAGTAATTTATAATAAATCAAGTATTTAATAAGCACTGTCTTATGGCAGTGCTTTTGTCAATATTATGGGTGTTAATACAAATATAAAGAAGAGAATAATAAGTTATATAAGTGTTTTTATACTTATTTTTTTGTTTTGTATATTTGTGAATTATATTCATTCTCATGTCAAAAAGGATCAAAGCATTAATGAACTTGTAACTCAAGTTTTAATTAATCCATCGTTACATAAACATGAAGGTGATTGGTTTGATTCTAATTATTCTTATTTTTCTAGTAAGCAAATTCAGGAATTAAAGGAGAAATATAAGGCTTCTGTACTCGCTAATAAAGATATAGAGTGTCTTATTTCGTTTTCTAGTGATTTATTAACTAAACCTGTTTTAAATAGCGAATATTATAAAGATGTTGATTTTGCTTCGGGTGTAAATAATGGAATTGGTTCTATTTATATGGTTGGTGATTTAAATAGTGATAATGTTTTTATTTATGGAAAATACTTAAGTGAAGATATAAGTGATAATCGTAATTTATTGTTTACTAAGTTAGATATTTTAAAGGATAAAGATTATTACATAGATAATAAATATTTTATGTTGATGAATAAAAGTGAGATTATTTATTATGTTATAGTTTCGGTTAATGATAAGGATATGAATCCATATTATGAAACCGATGAAATTATTGAAAATGAGAACTTATTAACTATAGTTGTTGATGATTATAGTAGTGATGATCAAGAAATTATCATTTCCAAGGAAATTGGAAGAGAGGCTTCATATAATGATGAATAAGAAGTTTCATGATGTTGGTAAGTATTTATTAAATGCTTATATATTTGTTTTGTTTTTAGTAATGCCTTTATATATAAAAAACTATAATACTTTAGGACATGATAAATGGAAATTTTTTGCCTATGTGTCTTATGGTTTTGAAATAGGTAAGTTTTTTATTCCAGGTTTTTTATTGCTTATAGGTTTATGTTTAATAATTGAGGTTGTTATTTTTAAATATGATATTAAATACAATAAGGTTGATTTATTTATATTGTTGTTTTTGATTGTTGTTTTTATATCGG